>NZ_JADBSA010000003.1:0-8920 GCF_020246945.1 Microcystis sp. M113S1
CAATATTGACCGCAATAACAAGAAAATTCTCTACCAAAATACTTTTCGCACTCCTAATTATTTTTGGTTCGATCCTAATACCTTAGAATTGCAAGGATTTAGACTAATTGAGGGACAATATCAAGCTATTTCTGCCAATGACCGGGGTTATCTATGGAGTGAACAGTTAGGATTATATTTAGGCATATTTGAGCGTAAACTGCGTTATTTTACCGTCGATGGTCAACTGGTTCCCACTCCCCAAGAAGCTGAATTACAGCAAAGACAAGCAAAGGAACAGATTCTTTTAGAAAAGGAACAGATTCTTTTAGAAAAGGAACAGATTCTTTTAGAAAAGGAACAAGAACGACAGGCAAAAGAACAGGCTTTTTTAGAAAAAGAACAAGAACGACAGGCAAAAGAACAGGCTCTTTTAGAAAAAGAACAAGAACGACAAGCTAAGGAAAGATTAGCGGCAAAATTACGAGAATTAGGCATCAACCCCCAGACAATTTAGCCGGTTAAAATCTGCAAACAGCGATCGATAACCCCTTGAGTTACAATTATCTTGATTTGACTGGACAGACTTGAATGCAACTCACTCCCGAACAATACAAAGAAAAAATGCAGCGCCGCAAGGTCATCCAAGAGGAACGTTTAGCCGAAAAAATCGCTGAAAAAGGTTTAATTATCGTTAATACCGGCGATGGCAAGGGAAAAACCACGGCAGCCCTCGGTATGGTTTTACGTTCCCTCGGTCATGGTTACAAAGTGGCGGTGGTACAATTCATCAAAGGTGCTTGGGAACCTGCCGAACAAAAGATTTTTAGTGTTTGGGGGGAACAAATCGAGTTTTATGCTATGGGGGAAGGTTTCACCTGGGAAACCCAAGATAGAGAAAGAGATATAGAGAAAGCCGAAGAAGCATGGCAAAAAGCCCTAACTTTTCTCGAAAATCCCCAATATCAATTAATTTTACTCGATGAGATCAATATCGCCCTTAAATTCGGTTATCTGGATATTCAGGAAGTTATCGCTGTTTTAGCCCGAAAACCCGCTAATTGCCACGTTATTCTCACTGGTAGAGGAGCTTTACCCGAATTAATCGAGATAGCGGATTTAGTCACGGAAATGAAGTTAATTAAACATCCCTTTCGTCAACAGGGAGTGAAAGCGCAACCCGGCATCGAATTTTAACTTAGTGTCAGCAGAATTCCCTCGCTTTTAGCGATGGGAATTCTGCTGACCAACGTATAGACAATTCTCAAAAACCGATGCTCCGATGAACATATCTTGACCACTATTCCTTAAGCGATAAGCGAGCTTCGACGGGTCGTGTTGCAAGAAAAAGTATGGGTCTTAGGAACTAGGACGGATGCCGGGGTCGGGAAGGTAAGACTGGCTATCTTTCGAGGTAGAAAGCGCATCCCATTGAAGCAGGAAGCTCTCAACGACCTTGAGAGTAGTTCACCTAACTACTGCTTAAGCGTTGTACCGTTTCTCCCGACAATAATCGATGAGTTTCGGCGAGAAGATAGGGAATTTGATCAGCGTGGGGACTAGCGGCTAAACAGGCAGTTAAATCGAGTTTTTCCACCTCTTTTGCCTGTTGACCGGGGAACCAGTGACCCCCATTCCCCAAGAGATTGTATCGGGCCTTGGCAAAGTCAATCATATCGTAGGCGATAGCGAGATTGCGTAACCAGAGGATAGAACGAATATTGATGTGATTGGGGGTATTTTCCCAGCTAGGTAAACCCACAGACCAAGTTTTCACCCAATTATCGCCTAAACAGTTGATCATCTCCCCTTGCAATCTCTCGATAATTGGCGGTAAAATCTCCTCGGCTCGATCGAGTAAGGGTAAAGTTTTCAGGTGTTCATCAAAATCTCTGGCTCGCGCAGCACCGATACTAAGGGTATGGACGGTCGGATGACTGAGACAGAATAGGTTATTAAAAACCATCGGACTGAGAGGAAAACAGAGAGCAACGAGCTTAGGGGGAGGATTGTAGAGATGGCCACCCTTATCGGAGGGACTAATGATAAAAACCCCCATATCGTGCTGTTTTGCCGCTTCTATGGCCGGCCAGTTATTCTGAAAAATATAGTACCAGTGCAAATTGAGGTAATCGTAACAATTTGTGGCAATAGTCTTGACAATTACATCAGTTGGTGCATGGGTCGAGAAACCGATAAAACGAACTTTTCCCTGTTGCTGTAATTTTTTCGCCTCTTGCCAACAACCGCCCTCGGCCATAGTGTCATCGAGAATTTCAGCGGTGTTGATGCCATGGATACCCAACAAATCCACATAATCTAACCGTAAAAATTGCCTGGATTGCTCAAATTTACGGCGAAATTCCCGCACATCTTGACTAGGAGAAACTTTCGTCTGCACGATAATCTCATCTCTGGGTAGTTGCGGCAAAATTTTGCCTAATTGCATCTCCGAAGTGCCGTAACCCCTAGCGGTTTCGATGTGATTAATCCCCACTTCCAGAGATTTATTGATGATTGCCTCTAAATTGCCTTGATTCTCGTCGGGAATTTGCGACATCGGCACATCCTGCCACTGAAATTGATAGCGCATTCCCCCACAGGAAAACACCGGCATTTGTAGATTAGTGCGACCGAAACGACGATACTGCATATATTCAGTTATCAATTATTAGTGGGAAGTGAGGAGACCACTTCGTGCGCGTTGCGGGGGGAGAAGGGAGAGGGGTGATGGGGTTTTAGGGTTTTAGGGTTTTGGGGTATTAGTTGAAACTTCCCTATTTCCCCATTCTCCCATTCCCCCATTCCCTATCCCCTGTTCCCCGTTCCCTAAATTTAATCGGGTAAAGTAAGAATTTCGACACCGGTTTCGGTGACGGCGATGGTGTGTTCAAATTGGGCCGAAAGTTTACCATCTTTAGTAATAGCAGTCCAACCGTCTTTTAAGACAATATGTTGCCAGGTTCCCTCATTAATCATTGGTTCAATGGTGAATACCATGCCGGGGCGAATTTTTTTGCCCTTGCCACGAGTGCCGTAGTGGGGAACCTGCGGACCGGTGTGAAAAACATTACTGATACCATGACCGACAAAATCTCTAACCACCGAAAATCCTTCTCCTTCGGCGTATTCTTGGATAGCCGCCCCGATATCGCCGATTTTACCCCCCGGCTGCACTGCATCTATGCCTCTTTGCAGACATTCTCTGGTAACTTCCACTAACTTTTTGGCCAAGGGGGAGGGAGTACCGACAAAGAAAGTGCGTGAGGTATCGCCGTGATAACCTTCTAAAATCGGGGTGACATCGATGTTAATAATATCGCCCTCTTTAAGGATTTGATTGGCGCTGGGGATGCCGTGACAGATGACCTCGTTAATGCTAGTACAGATAGACTTAGGGAAACCATGGTATCCTAGGGGCGCACTTTTCGCTCCCTGGGCGCAAGTCCAACGTTCTGCCTCATCATTGATTTCCAGGGTACTTACCCCCGGTTTGACCATATCTGCCAGATGGTCTAACAGTTTAGCCGCTAATCGTCCGGCTCGACGCATTTTTTCAATTTCCCGGGGAGAGAGTAAGGTGATGGTATCGTTGCCCATGAATTATCCGACTGTTAAGAAAGATTCTTGTTACATTTCTTATCCTAGCAAAATCGGGCAGCGTTATTGTTTAGGGGGGGAGACTTTTCAGTTATCAGTAAACAGTAAACAGTAATCTCTCTCAGTGGCTCTTCTGGTTTATGTGTGGAAACGCGGTCTATACTGATAGAATATCCGCAAAATAGCCCTAAAAGTCTTGCCCGATAAGCATTTCACGATTCCATAAGCAAAAATTATCACACAAAGTCGAGAAGAGCCAATCAGTGAACTGAAAACTCACATATGATAACTGATAACTGATAACTGATAACTGATAACTGATAACTGATAACTGATAACTGATAACTGATAACTGATAACTGATAACTGATAGCTGTCTCCCGTCCCCTGACAAAACAAATTAACCGAATCTACCGGCTACATAATCGCGAGTTTGTTGATTAACTGCATCGGTGAAAATTTTCGGGGTGGCATCACATTCCACCAAACGACCGACGCGGGTTTCATCGGCATTAAAAAAGGCCGTGCGATCGGATACCCTAGAGGCCTGTTGCATATTGTGGGTGACAATGACGATCGTGTATTGTTCCTTCAATTCATGGATTAATTCCTCGACTTTGAGGGTAGAAAGGGGGTCTAAAGCGGAACAAGGTTCATCCATTAATAATACTTTTGGTTTTACTGCCAAAGCGCGAGCAATACACAATCTTTGTTGTTGTCCTCCCGATAATCCTAAAGCGGATTTATTCAACAGCTCTTTAACTTCATTCCAAAGAGCAGCTCCTTTTAAAGCTGATTCCACAATCGCATCTAATTCACTGCGACTAGCGGAACGATAAATTCTAATACCGTAGGCTATATTATCGTAAATACTAGCGGGAAAAGGGTTAGGGCGCTGAAACACCATACCCACCTGTCGCCGTAAAGTATGAAGGTTAACTTTGGGGGCGTAGATATCCTGGCCAAAAAACCTAACTTTGCCCTTAACTGTCACTTGCCCCTCTAATTCCCCGATGCGATTGAGAGCTTTTAAGAGAGTAGATTTACCACAACCAGAGGGGCCGATCATGGCGGTTACTTGCCTTTGAGGTATTTGTAAAGAAACCCCTTCCAGGGCTTTTTTGCTACCGTAGAAAAAGCTAAGATTTTCGACTTCGATCGCCGAATTAGCTAGAGAAGTATGGGTGTTCATGGTAGAGGAATCGATCATCAGAAAAGTGCTTAATTTGAGCGTTTACGAGTGACAAAACGGGAGAGAAGGCTAGTAATTAAAACTAAGATAATTAGGACTAAAGAAGCTGTCCAAGCTAGGGAATTTTGTTCAGGAAAGGGGGAACTAGCGTAGTTATAAATCAACACCGTTAAAGCCGGTGTGGGCGACCAAAGACTTTCTTGCCAAAATTGACTAAATAAAGCCGTAAACATTAAGGGGGCGGTTTCTCCAGCGGCCCGGGCCACCGCTAATAATATCCCGGTCATAATCGGTGCGATCGCTGCTGGCAGGACAATGCGAAATACCGTATTGAAACGGGAACCCCCCAAAGCGGAAGAACCGAGACGGTAGGACATGGGTATTAGTTTTAGGGACTCTTCCGTGGTTAAAGCGACGATGGGCAACATAATCACCCCCAAAGCAAAGGCCCCCGCTACGGCGGAAAATTGTTTGGTGGTTAAGACCAAAACCCCGAAGGAAAACACCCCGACGATGACGGAAGGGGTACTACTCAACACCACGATCGCAAAGCGCAGAATACCGCCAATTTTGGAACCCCGAGCGAATTCCGAGAGGAAAACCCCGGTGAGAATCCCCAGAGGTATGCTGCCTAAAGCCGCTAAACCGACCATGGTTAAAGTCCCCACGATTGCATTGGCAAAACCGTTGGGAACACTGGGATCGGAGCCAACTGGGGCGGGTAAAGAGGTGAAAACTTGCCAATTAAATCCGGGTAAACCTTCTTTGACAATTTGAAAGAGAATAGCGAATAAAGGCAGAATGGCGATGGCACTAAGAGCGATCGCTAAACCCGTGAGACCGTTGGTAAAAAAATGTCGCCACGGTGACAGGGGTTGCTGTAAATCTTCTTCGGGAAAAGCTCCTTGAGTCATAAATTAACGATTGCGGTTGATAAATTGTACTAATAAAGCCGCTACACTATTGACGGCTAAGGTAATAAAAAATAGAATCAAAGCTAGATACATCAAGGCTCCGATGTGGATTTTTTCAAAAGCTTCTGGGAAGGTATTAGCTAGTACAGCAGGAATAGTATAACCAGGGGCCAAGAGGGAGGGACTAATAATCGAGGAGTTACCGATTACCATGGCCACCGCCATAGTTTCCCCTAAAGCGCGCCCTAAACCGAGGATAATCGCCCCGATAATGCCAGAACTGGCCGCCGGCAACAACACGCGCCAGATGGTTTCCCAACGAGTCGCCCCTAGGGCCATGGAGGCGCTGCGTAATTCGGGGGGGACGGTAAGCAACACATCGCGACTGATAGCGGAAATAGTCGGCACGATCATGATGGCCAGGATCACACCGGCGATCAGCATACTTGGTCCCAACGGTTGGGTATTAAACAAAGGGAACCAAGCAAAATTTTGAAATAACCATTCTTGCAGAGGTTTCAGCACGGGAATTAGTACGAAAATCCCCCATAAACCAATAATTACACTGGGAATCGAGGCAATTAATTCCACTAGAAAACCGATGGGATAACGGACGCTTGCCGGCAAATAATTCTCGCTCGTGGTTAAAGCAACGGCGACACTGAGGGGAATAGCTAATAAAAGAGCTAGAATCGAGGAAACGATCGAACCGAAAATAAAAGGTAAACCACCAAATTTGAGGACGTTAACATCCCAAGTGGTTCCCCAGAGAAATCCCCAACCGAATTCATTGATCGCCGGCCGCGCATCCTGAAAAACAATCCAGGCCATCCAGAGCAGAAAGATTAAACCAGAGGCGGCACAAATCCAGACTAAGATTGTAAAAATGCGATCAAATAAACCCGCAGTACCGGGGCTTTCGTTAAGATTGGCCGCCGAGAGATCAAAAGACTCGACCGATTCAGAAAAATTAGCCATAAGGTAGAGAGCGATTAGCAGTTATCAGTTGTTTAAAACGCAACTGTAGGGGCTGAACATTGTTCAGCCCAGAGAAAAGAAATACTTGCAGTTAAGTGGGTGGGTGTAATTAAATACAAGATGAACGTAGAACGTAGGTTGGGTTGAAGCATGAAACCCAACGCCCGCATGGGTTACGAAGTGCGCTAACCCATCCTACAAATAATTGTGCCTCCCTACTTATTAGTTATGGACTTAACCGGTAACTTTTTTCCATCTTACTGGAAAGCGGTGACAATCAAGTTCACACTAATACAAAAGTATTTATTTAATTTTGTTAACTTCGGCTAAAACTTTTTGAGTCACCGATTGAGGAATCCGAGTAAATTCCAATTGATTGTTAATACCTTGACCGGTGGTGAGAATCCAAGTCAACAGTCTTTTAATTTCCGCCGCTTTTTTGTTATCAGCGTAGTCTCTCGGTACTAATAACCAAGTAATCCCGACGATCGGATAACCACTGCTCGGATCATCTACATTAGCGGTAAAATCAGCGTTAAATTTCACCCCTTCCATAGCTTTGTTAGCTTCGGCGAGACTCGGTTCGACAAATTGACCGGCTTTATTTTGAACTTTGGCAGTTCTCATGGTTGCCCCTTCATTTTTGCGGGCAAAGGTATCTTGAACGTAACCGATCGAGCCTTCTGTTTGTTTAACCAGGGCTGCCACACCATCATTTTTCGGTCCCTTGAGAACGGTAAAACCCCAGTTAGGTTCTTTGCTGGTTCCCACTTTACTTTTGAAAGAAGGACTAATAGCACTCAGGTGGGAAGTAAAAATCTCTGTAGTACCGCTACCATCGGCCCTAACCACCACTTTAATGGGTCGGTCGGGCAGTTTCGGATCCACTTGTTTCCAGTTGGTGATCTCGCCACTGAAGATTTTACCCAGGTTAGCCCGGGAAATTTGCAGGTTATTTACCCCGGGCAAATTATACACCACGGCGACGGCTCCTCCAGCGGTGGGAACTAGCAGTAACCCATTTTTCATCTGGCCTTTTTCCGAGGAGGAAGGAGCGGCATCGGAAGCCCCAAAATCGACGGTTCCGGCGATAAATTGCCGGACACCAGCACCACTACCGACGGAGTTATAGTTAACGGTGACACCAGTGGCGTTTTTATAGTCGGCAAAATAACGCTGGTATAGGGGCGCGGGAAAGGAGGCTCCCGCACCGTTCAGGGTTTGGGCGAAAGCTTCTCCCATCGTCCCTGCTAAGGCCGCTGCCGTGGCGAAGGAGACAGCACACACACGAGTTAGGGTAGCAGTTGAGAATATCATAAGTTTTCTGGTTGAAGAATCCTGCACAATTGGGAAAGTTGAACTTTCTTCAAAATATAGTTTAAGGCATAAATATTACTTTTAAATCTAGAAATATTGGGGATTTTTTTTGGTTAAGATTCGGTAAAATTTAGGTTAAGTTTAATTTAAAAAGTTCACAGCTTTTGGCAATAATTTAGATCGATCAAGACCAAAATCGATTGTATCCATTCAAGGATGAAATCTTAATTTAAACCATCACTTTACCAAATTGTCGGTTAAAAGCTGATACAAAAGTCTAGTCTCGTAAAACAGCAAGCGACACAGACCATCCTTACCCAGTGCCTTAAAGCTGGGTAATTCTTTCCTTTTTTCGATTCTTTGACCATTTTCGTGGTCGTAATAGATATGAATCCGGGGATTAAGCCAAGAATGCTTAAGCTTGCCAATAATCTCAGTTTTAGCGGGTTTATTAGGACAAATAGTAACCATTGCGTGAGCATACAAGTGAGAGCGCATCAAGTCGGAACCCTTCCAAGACTTTTTTACCTTGTCTTGTTTTGCTGAGGTATCCCCTGAAATTTGATAGGAATACCCTAAGCCTAGATAAGCCTGAAACTTTCTCAAACTAATATCGTGATCACCTCTAAAATAAGGTTTACCGTTGACCAGAAATCTTTCGATAGGATAGCAGTGCAAAAGCAGTAAACTTTGAGTAACCGTGCCGAAAAGAAACTGTTCAAATACTCGACAATAATCCTTAAACTGCTCTAATTCCAGAATTTCTCTTAAGTTTAGCTCCTTAACTGCGATTCTATCCTGGGTGGTGATTCGGTAGTAGTGATGGCGGCTTAATCCTTTGCTTTGCTGTGCATTGTAGTCATGGATAAAATACCAAAGGGTTCCCCAACGTGATTCTCCATTTTTTTAGAGAAAGATAGACTCTGTCTCACCAGCCGAG
>NZ_JADBSA010000030.1:0-5874 GCF_020246945.1 Microcystis sp. M113S1
CAAGAATTTAACAGAATTTAGGCAATTTTTTCCCGAATATAACCACAAACAATTATATGGGGCAGTAGCAGGCATTGAAATCGAAGAAGGAGCGGATAAATATGCTTATCGTCAAGGTTTATTTGTCTTGGCACAAAGGGGTGAAAATGTAGCGATTCTTAACGATACTGAGTTTCAACCGAAAACGTGGTATAATCCTTAAACTTGTCTTTGGGAAAGTCCAGTGCAATTCTGGTACTGTGCCGCAACTGTAATCAAGTAAAAAGTAAAAAGAGTACATCTTCCCTTTTTCCTTGCGAGTCAGAATACCAATTACAAGCTTTTGATCGGTAGTATAGACAACTAATTTTCTAACTACTTCTCTGCGTCGCATGGAGAACAAACAACGGTGAATTGGTTAGTTGAAGCAAATGCTTGTCCCGGTTTATTTTATGGAACTGCTGCCCAGGATGGGTTTTTAATTCGTCTCCGCACCCCCGGTGGATGGCTCAATTCTCCACAGGGAAAAGCGATCGCCACTTGGCTCGAACAATGGCAGACGACAATACAAGTTACCAATCGGGCAAATCTGCAAATTCGCGGACTGCAAAAATCCCCCAGTTTAGAAGAATTTCAAACCCTGCAAAAATTAGGGTTAGCTGCCCATAATCCCAGTATCGATCATCTGCGTAACATCATGTCTAGTCCCACTGCCGGAATTGACTGCCAAGAATCGATCGATACTCGTCCATTAGTCCAAGAATTAGATAATTTTATCCAAAATTATCCATCAATTGCCGAACTAAGTCCTAAATTTAGTATCGGGATCGATGGCGGTGGTGCAGTGGGAATTGGTACTGGTTCAACTATGGCCTGGCAACACCGCTATAACGAGATTCAGCTATCGGCAATTGCCGTCAATAATCCGACAAATTTAACTTCTCTTGTTTGCTTTCGATTAGCACTCGCAGGAGATAAACAATTATATGACACGGACTTATTAATTGAGCCAGAAAACTGTTTAGCTGTGGTCAAAGCACTGGTAAAGGTTTATGTCGATTATGTTCAACAAAACCCTAATATCAAGGGTAAAAAACCTCGGATGAAACACCTGCTAAAAGATTGGGGATTAGCAAAATATCTCGAACAAGTTAACTCCCAATTACATCGGACTTCTACCGGCATAATACACCAGCAAAAATACCGGCAAGCTGCCCATTCTACTCAACCCTATTTTCATCTGGGAATTCATCCTCAAAAGCAACCCGGATTATCTTATATTGGTCTATCATTAAGATTAGGACAATTGACGGCTAATCAACTATGGGGATTAGCGGCACTATCAGAAACTTTTGGCAGTGGTCAGTTACGATTAACCCCTTGGCAGACTGTTATATTACCCGATATTCCCGATGAAAAAGTCTCAGAATTGTTGCCAAAACTGGCATCCTTAGGATTATCCGCTTCTCCCGGATGGGATGGGGGAATAGTTGCCTGTAGCGGTAAACCCGGTTGTGCAGCAGCAGCCACTGCAACTCAAATCCATGCTTCTCTCCTGGCAGATTATTTGCAGGAACACTTAACCTGTAATTCTCCTGTTAATATTCATTTGACAGGTTGTGCTAAATCCTGCGCTCAACCGGGACCGGCTGAAATTACCCTTTTAGGAACTACCATCGAGGAAAATGGCCAAATACTGGAAGCTTATCAAGTCTATGTGGGTGATAGTCAAAAATTCTTAGAAACACCCATATTTGAGGGAGAATTTGCCAAGATTCCCCCGCTCATAGCCCAAATTTTAAGCTCCCAAAAATCGAAAAATTTAGATAAATAGAATGGAATACATTAAGAATGGTGAGGAAATTTACCGCAAATCTTTTGCTATTATTCGGGCTGAAACTAACTGTCAAAATCTCCCCGATGATTTAGCTCATGTGGCGGTTCGTCTAATTCATTCCTGCGGGATGACAGACATAACAGAAGATTTAGAAGCATCACCGGACGCAGTTAAAATCGGACGAAATGCCCTCGCTGGGGGTGCAGCAATTCTCTGTGATTCTCAAATGGTCGCTAATGGCATTACCAAAGCGCGTTTACCTAAAAATAATCCGATTATTTGTACCCTCAATCATCCAGAAGTGACCGAGTTAGCACGGCAAATTAATAATACCCGCTCCGCTGCCGCTTTAGAACTTTGGCGACCTCATTTAGCTGGAGCGGTGGTAGCCATTGGTAATGCACCAACCGCACTTTTTCGCCTACTAGAATTGCTCGATCAAAATGTAGATAAACCAGCTTTGATTTTAGGCTTTCCCGTGGGATTTGTGGGAGCGGCAGAGTCGAAATTAGAATTAGCAACTAATAGTCGTGGTGTGCCATTTATTACCCTCCACGGACGTAGGGGAGGCAGCGCAATCGCCGCAGCAGCAGTCAATGCTTTAGCAAAAGAGAACGAATTATGAATGAATTAGGCAAACTTTATGGATTAGGAATCGGGCCTGGCGATCCCGAATTGTTGACGCTAAAAGCACACCGCATTCTCACAACTGTTCCGGTAATTGCTTATCCTACCTTAGAAAGTGGCAAAGTTTTGGCACGGGCAATTGTGTCGGATTTTATCCGTCCCGAGCAGATAGAAATTCCCATGCCTTTGCCTTTTAGTGTCGAGCGCAGTTCTCAACCTCATTATGATATTGCTGCCGAAAACATCGCCGAACATTTAAACTTAGGTCGAGATGTGGCGGTGCTATGTGTGGGCGATCCGATGTTGTATGGCACATTTATGTATATCTTTAATCGCTTGTGCGATCGCTTTTCAATTGAAGTCGTGCCGGGCATTTCTTCAGTGATGGCAAGTGCAGCAATGCTGGGTGTACCTATTACTTATCGAAATGACGTATTTAGTATCATGCCGGCTACTTTAGAGGCGGAAATATTGCGGGATCGCCTAGCATTTATCGATGCAGCGGCGATTATTAAATTAGGCAGACATTTCACTAAAGTTCGCAATATTCTCCAGGAATTAGGATTATTAGAACGCGCCCTCTACATCGAACGAGCAACCTTACCCAATCAGCAAATTATTCCGATTACCGAAATCGATCCAGAGGCTGTCACCTACTGGTCATTAATTCTGATTCCTAGTAAAACTAAACCCCAATAACGAAGGCAGGAGGCAGGAGGCCGTTTTTGTAACGGGGATTTATGCCCCGCTCCAAAAACTTTTCGCCTTAAGGCGAGGTTTTAGACCCGATTTTTTCAATAACTCTATAGAACCTATTTGGTATCTCTCTTGTGACGCTTCACGGGTAAGAATTACAGGTATTTTGGCTAATTCGCTCTAATCCATACTGGGTAAGGATTTTGGGAAAGATACCAAATGGACTCTATACGTTGCCGACAATTGCTTCAACGATATCGGTTTTCGTGTTGTGTGCGGTCTCTAGCAACCGAACAACTTCCCCCAGAAGATCAAGAACAACTTATTCACATTTTAAAAAAGTGAAAGACATTGACGAGGCTCAACAATACCTCAACAACTAATGGAAGGGATTCCGGCATGATTAAAATAAATTAAGGTCATCTGGCCGCAGTCAGTTTTAACCGACTGAAAGTATTACTTTATCTGAGGAGCTTTTCAAATTGACAGACGATCGCGTTTATTGGTTAGCATGGTCAAGTATTGCTGGAGTTGGGCCAATTTCCCTGAAGCGACTCTATCAGCATTTTGGCAGTGTCGCTGTGGCCTGGAATGCGTCCGATAGTGCGATCGCAGAAGTGGCGGGATTCGGCAAAAAGTTAATGGTAGGGGTACGGGAAGGGCGATCGCAAATTGACCCAGAAGCTCTTTTCGCCGAACATATCCAGAAAAACCCCTTTTTTTGGACTCCTAGCGACCCAGAATATCCCCGCTTTCTCTGGGAAATTCCCAGTCCTCCCCCCTTACTTTACTATCAAGGAAAGGTCAATTTAGAGGAAAATCAGGGAAATATCCCCACCGTCGCTATTGTGGGTACTCGTAACCCCACGGATCACGGCAGGCGCTGGGCGCGGCGCTTAAGTACCCTTTTGGCCCAACAGGGATTTACTATTGTTTCTGGTATGGCCGAAGGAATTGATGGAGAGGCACACCAAAGCTGTTTAAAAGCAGGGGGAAGGACGATTGCCGTCTTGGGAACGGGGGTCGATGTGGTTTATCCTAGTCGTCATCGGCAGCTACACGCGGACATCCAAAAGCAGGGTTTAGTCATTAGTGAACATCCTGCGGCAACGCAACCGAATAAAGCCCATTTTCCCAGTCGTAATCGCATTATCGCCGGTTTAAGTCGCGCGACGATTGTTATCGAGGCCCCCGAAAGGTCAGGCTCCCTGATTACGGCCAGTTATGCTAACGAATTTGGCGGCGATATCTATGCTTTACCCAATTCTCCCGATATTGCTGCCGCTAGGGGTTGTTTACAACTGATTCATCAGGGGGCGGAAATTATCGTTTCTGAGGAGAAATTATTAGAAATGTTGGGGGCAATTCCCACCACGAACCAATCCGCACCGGTTAATCTCTCCCCTTCACTCCCTCTAGAGACATCCCCGGTCGTTAATGCTCCTCCCCCACCGAATCTAGAACCTAGACTAGCACAAGTGTATCAGTTATTTGACAGAGATGCCCTGTTGTTTGACATTATTGTTCAAAAAATGCAAATCCCCACCTCAGAAGTGGCGGGGATCTTATTGGAATTAGAATTAATGGGTTTAGTGACTCAGTTACCCGGTATGCGTTACCAGAAAACCTAGTTAACTCCCAGGAGTTTATTTAGGGTGTTAGCTAAAGTGGTTTTCGGTACAGCCCCGACCACCATATCAACTTTTTGACCTCCTTTGAAGATCATCAGAGTAGGAATACTGCGAATCCCGTACTGACTAGCGATATTGGGGTTTTCGTCGGTGTTGAGTTTCACCACCTTGACTTGCCCTTCGAACTGTAGGGCAATTTCTTCGACAACGGGAGCCACCATTCGACAAGGACCGCACCAAGGAGCCCAGAAATCCACTAGGACAGGGTCGGCACTATCTAAAACTTCGTCTTTAAAGGTGACATCTGTAACGGCAGGAACCTCTGACATACTTAAGAAATCCTCTAGTAATCACGGTCATCTAGAATACGCAAAAATTCCATTCTAGAGATTCGTGGTGCGATGTTGACATTCCACTGGTGAAAAGGACGAGAACTAGCTCTAAATCCACTGTAGAGGCCTTAACTTGCATCAGAGGTAGCTTCTTGGATCAATTTCACAAGGGGCATTCTTGTATTTTATAACCCTAGAGGCTCTATTTTGACTTTTTTTTTGATAAAGTTTTGTAATATTGCCGGGGTCAGGGATGGGTGATGGCAGCCAGATAAAATTTTCTTGAAGAAAAACCCCAAAAGTCATCGATTTTATCTAGGCTTAACCTGAGTTTGATTTTGACATCCTCACCGCCGTAAACGGACGGTGATTCCCAAACCTCACGATTTAGGTTTCTGCTTCTTTCCCTTGCGGGGTTCCGCACCTGCCTTAACAGTTTTACTCTGTTCTGGTCTTATGGTCGCTCTACAGACTGACACCGCAAGTCCTGCGGCCAAAATATTTTTACTGGCGTTAATATCTCGGTCATGGTGTGTCCCACAGCTTGGACAGTCCCACTCTCGAACATTTAACGGCATTTTCTCAGCAATATACCCGCAATTACTACACCGCTTAGAACTAGGAAACCATCTATCTATTTCGAGGTAATTTCTCCCATACCAACGGCATTTATAGGCTAATTGTCGAGTGATTTCTCCCCAACTAACGTCAGATATTGCCTGAGATAATTTCGGGTTTTTGACCAGATTCTTGACGGCTAAGTTCTCAACCA
>NZ_JADBSA010000300.1:0-3331 GCF_020246945.1 Microcystis sp. M113S1
AAGCTAAGGAAGAGGGGAAATTAGAAACAATTCCCCTTCTGGTTAGGTTGGGACTTAATGAAGAACAAATTGCACGGGAATTAAATCTAAGAGTTGAGATTGTTCATCAATTTATTACCAATCAGAACAATTAAAACTTTTAAGAGATTGCTTCGGGGGGTGAAGAAGCAGGGGAGAGGGGGAGCAGGGGAGTACAGGTTGTTGCTCTCATAGTAGGTTGATTCATGAATCAACCAGCGTTGCTGATTTGAGATATCAATCTTCTTTTCTGGGATTTTTAAAACCTAGACCCAAACTAACTTTTGGATGGGTACAAGGTTGTCATTCATACCTTGATTCAGCAACGCCCTCTTTCTCAACAAAAATTGACCTAGAAACTGTTGACTTGGATTGGCAGTTTTGCCATACTGTGAAAAACCAACTGATTGGAGGAAATTCCACCATGAAAACCAAGAAACTGACACCCCGTAACTCTGCTCCCGTCCAACGGGAAAATGCCGCTACCGTCTCTCGTGATGGCAATGCGATCGCCCCTCTAATAATTCTGTGGGCCGACGGTACGCGAAGTGCTAAAAGTCCTTTTGCGGGAGACGACGCGGAGTAATGCTCCCGATTCGAGCATCGGACTTCAAATCATGTCAAAAGTCTTTTTCTGCTTGCCAGGGTGCGCGGTTTGCCCCAACGAATTGACGTACAACCCTTGTTAATTCAGGGCTTTCTGTTACCTGGCACGCGGGAGAAGCAGGGGAGCAAGGGAGAGGGGGAGCAGGGGAGAGGTTGGGTTTTTCCCCACTTGCCTTTTTCTTTCGCTCAAAAGTGCTAGAAGACTTGGCCGAGGAGAGATGAACCCCTGCCAACAGCTTACTACCCCAGGGTTAACGGGTTGGGTTTGTCTTCTCCTTCGGTTTGTACCTCTGACAGAATTACTTAAGCTATGATTAAGGTAAGATTTACTTACTCATACATCACAAATGACTCGAATTACTATTGATTTACCAGTCAGTTTAGCTGAAACCGCCCAATGTTTAGGAAAGGCTACGGAACGAGAGTTATCAGAGGTTTTAATTGATACCTTAGAAATCGTTCTACCTACCTTTAATAGTCTCTCAGCAGTGGGTAATCATGTTAAAATTTCCCATCTGTTAGATGCTGAAGTAATTGAATTAGCTAATTCAAAAATGGATGTTGTTCAAAATCAACGCTTGGGAGAGTTACAAGCTAAGGGAAAAAATACGGGTTTAACCGAAGCTGAAGGCTATGAATTATCAGTTTTAATCTCAATTTACCAAATGGGACAATTAAGAAAGTCAATCGCCTTAGCTGAAGCCGTTAAAAGAGGTTTGAGAGATGCTTTAATACCATGAGCTTTCTCACAGAAACTTTACGCCAAAAAGTTAGACAACGGGCAGGAAATCGCTGTGAATATTGCCTCAGTCACCAGGATTATATTATGGGAAGATTACAAATTGATCATATCCAACCTTTAACTAAAGGTGGTGCTAATACAGAAGAAAATTTATGTTTAGCTTGTGAATTATGTAATCAATATAAGTGGACACAAACTGAGGCTATTGATCCTGAATCTGAACTGTTAGTTTCTTTGTTTAATCCTCGCCTTCAAAGGTGGCAAGAACATTTTACTTGGAGTTCAGAGGGAACAGAAATTATGGGAATAACGGCTTGTGGTCGGGCAACACTTGTAGCTTTAAAATTAAATAATAGTCTAGCTGTCGTTGTGCGTAAAAATTGGGTTAAAGCTGGTTGGCATCCACCTGATTAATTGCAGACAGAATCTCACCTTCAGGAATCTCACCTTAATTTACCAAAAAACTATTGACTTTGATTTTGTAGTGTTGCTACAGTATGAAAAAATAAATCTATTGGAGGAAATTCCACCATGAAAACCAAGAAACTGACACCCCGTAACTCTGCTCCCGTACAACGGGAAATCAATACCACTTCCTCTGAGGGTGGTACAGGGCTGACACCCCTAAGAGATTTGGGATATAACACTCCTTTTGCAGGCGACGATGCGGAATAGTCCCTTTCATCCTAACACTTACCTCAAAAAATGTCAAAAGTCTTTTTCTGCTTGCCAGGGCGCACGATTCGCATCAACGAATTGACTCACAATTCTAGTTAGTTCGGGGCTTTCGGGTACCTGGCACGCGGGAGAAGCTTTTGAGCGAAGTGATTAAAAAAGTCGGGGATTTTCTTAAACTCTGAGAATCAAAATCAAAGATTTACATAAATCCCCGACTTTTGATCTTTAATCTAACACTTGAAATTATGATAGTTGCTGAGATTCAAAAAAACTCCCTCAAAGAGCAAAGAATACAATTTATCCGTAATCATCAACAAGCTTTTGATGTTGAGCCGATTTATCCTCTGCGGCTATTTGAAGATTTTGTTATGGAAGTTGAAGGCGATTGTAATATTGAAGCCTCCTGTAAGATAGAATTAGATAAACTCATTGCCTCGCGGTTTATGCTCTTTTTTAAAGATCAGTCCCAAGAATGGCAAAAATGTCTAACTCAATCTTTAGCTTTTTTTCGGCAAGTTGAAAACCGAGTTGGTATTCAATTAGATTATTCCTTATTACAGAAATTTTTAGGACATAACTTTGACTTTAGCAAACTAGAAGTTCTCAGTGCTGGACTTGATTTAAGAACTAATTTAGCTGATTCTAGTTTAAAAATACACATTAGAATTAAAGATTATCCTGAAAAGCTACAAACTGCTTTCGTTTTAAGTAATGGTGCTGCTGACAGTGATTATTTAAGTGAATTTGTTGAGTTAATTGGTTTTGATTTTTACTTTAATGGTAAAAGTGAAATCGAAATTTATGCCGAACTTCAAGAAGATGATTTTTTCAGACCAGAAACCATCAATTTAGTCTGGCGACATTTTCCTGATTCAGTCTTAAACCCTCTCCAAGGATCAAATTTGTTTTTCACGGGTTTATCAAAAGCAAATAATAACGCAGTGCTTTACTATCATCTCAACAATCGTCAAGATTTAACCAATTATTTTAAGATTAATGATACAGCCCAAAGAGTTCACAGCTTTTATCAACATCAAGATATTTTACCTAATATGTGGGGGCTCTTCGGTAATTGTTATGCAAATAATTAACTTAAAATAAAATTCGATGAGAGTGCCTACGCCTAAAAGTAGCTGAAATCTATAAAGGGAGACACTTACGGCACAAATAGGTTAATACCAAAAGATAGACAATTGAGTTAAAATTTGATATAATCGCCAAAAACCCGAGTATTTTACTTATGATGCTTGACAAATTTTTGAACCTAAAAGGAACGTCTATTCAAGG
>NZ_JADBSA010000301.1:0-4457 GCF_020246945.1 Microcystis sp. M113S1
ATAAATGAAGTTTTGTCGGATTAAATAATTGGCTGAGTTGTAGAGATTTTTAGACTGCCAAGATAAATTATCTATCTCCGCCCAAAATCTATGTCCTTTCTTGATAATGTGTCTTTCTGCTACTAACATTGTTATCCGTTGCCTTTTAACTCAGCGTCGGGTTTTGAAGGGTTGTTATCCGTTGTCATAATTGTACCGGAAGGCAATTGATAGCCTGTTAAATTCCCTTGTTTCCACCACCTCCAAGCCGTTCGATAACTTATTCTTGTTTTTTTTGCCTAGTCTGATAGTTTCCTGTATATATATTACCATGGCTGGCTATATATGACTATATTTGTATTGAAACTTTACAATACTTCATCTTGATGAGAGATGAGAAACGCTCTCTTACACCAAATCCGTTTTTAATAGTGTGATTAACTCTCAAGTTATCAATTGTTTCTCCCTGCTCCCCACTCCGCAGCTCCAGCGCTCCCTTCTCCCCACACCCTACACCCCACTGTCCTATACCTTTTAAACAGGATTTAGTATTACCTCCTCTTGTCACTAATAATAAATCTGATAAGCTAATTATTTGACACTCCTGGGCCTAAAGGCGTGAGGATTCTCGAAGCTCATCACTGCGCTTTCTGGTTTCCCTTACTCATCTTGCTCAGGGAATCAGAGGACATTGGAAAATTGAAAATCGCTTACATTGGGTCAAGGATGTGATTCAAAACGAGGATCTTAGTCCCCAGAAAAAGGGACTTTCCCCCATCAACATTTCCTTGTTAAAGACATGGGTTTTAACCTTGTACAGGTTAGAGGGTTATGATTCTTTAACAAAGGGAATTGACCACAATAAGCACAAAATCCGCCAATTATTGTCTTTATGTCGCTAAAATTTCGTTTCTCGCCGTATTTCTCCTTTTTTCTTGAGAATGAAACGACCCTACCCACGTCGGGGGGTTGGGGGGTGTTGCCTCTTGCCTCGTCTGGCCCAAGTAATTTAAATTACGAACAGCCTAGTGCATTTATGCTAGTATAATATCAGGAGGTAAAAATACAATGTATAGATGCCAGCAAAATCTAATGAGCATGGATAAACATTTAAAGGCTATCCTTGAGTTCATTTGTGCTGAGTCTCATAAACTGACTAACTGTGCAATTTATTATGCCCGTCAATTTTATTTCAAAACCGATAAAATTATTGGTAAATTTGATTTAGAGAAAGAGTATAAAAACAACAAACACTATCAAGTTTTATCCTCTCAGGCAGCACAGCAAATACTTAGAAGTGTTCCTGAGTCCTTTAAATCATTTAAAGAGCTAAACCAGAAATATAGAAAGGGAGAGTTAACAGATAAGCCTCATTTACTTAAATACATAAAAAAAGAAGGTCTGTTCCTTGTCACTTATCCCAAGCAAGCCCTAAAATGGGTTGATAATCAAGTTAGAATCCCTTTAGGAAAAACTGTTAAGCAATGGTTTGGACTTGATAGCTTCTATTTGCCAATGCCCTCCAATTTGAGGTTTCAAGAAATTAAGGAATTAAGAATACTGCCCAGAAATCATTGTTTTTATGTTGAGTTTGTTTATGAGAGTAAACCAGTCGAGATTGAGGTCAATCCCGATAATGTGCTAGGTTTAGATCCGGGTTTAAAGAATTGGCTAACAGGAGTTTCTAGTCTCGGTACTAGCTTTATAATTGATGGAAGACATCTTAAGTCTGTTAATCGTTGGTACAACAAACAGGTAGCTACTCTCAAAGAAGGAAAACCTCAAGGATTTTGGTCAACCCAACTCGCTAAAATCACAGAAAAGCGTAATCGACAAATAAGAGATGCTGTTAATAAAGCAGCTAGACTTGTTATTAATTACTGCATTGAGCATCAAATTGGAGTGGTTGTTTTTGGATGGAATAAAGAACAAAAACAAGAATGTAATTTAGTCCAAAATAATCATCAATCTTTTGTTTCAATTCCTACAGCAAAACTCAAAGAACGCATTAGAAAAGTGTGTGAACATTGTGGGATTAAGTTTATTGAAACCGAGGAAAGTTATCCATTAAAAGCTTCTTTTTTAGACAATGACTCGCTACCTAAATTTGGTAAAAAAACCGAAGGGTGGCAACCATCAGGAAAGAGAACAAAAAGAGGATTGTATCGGGCTGCTCAAAATCAGTACATTAATGCTGATGCTAATGGGGCAGCTAACATAATTCGGAAAGTAAGCACAACACTTAATTTTAATTTAAGTCGAGTGTCTAGGGGCGTTTTGACTCGTCCCCAGAAATTCAAGTTCTGGTCAGCTAAAAAGACGCAAAGTCCGCTTAGAATTCTCCGTCATTTATGGGTCGGAGAAGTCAAAAAAACTTTTATTATGGAGGACGACTACTCGTGCTATACCTTGGAGAAGTAAAAAAACAGATTAGAGGTTTTATCGGTGGTTACAAAACCGAATTGAAACTATTGGCCTGTCAGCATAACGATCAGACGTGGAGTGCCATACCGGGGGAAGATATCTTAACCTACGACGAAACTAACTCCCTGGGTGAAGGTGCGCTTCTCTTGGTAAATTTGAGCAATAATCGTCAACTGCAAGGAAACCCGGAATTAGCGGGAGCGGAGATGGTGCGGCAACTGCAAAAGATTGCCCGTTTGATGGAGCGCAGCAAGAAAGATCAAGAGAAAATCGAGGAGTGGAAACAATCCCTCACCTATCAAAGCGAGATTCTCAACCGCCAGAAAATGGAAATGGAGACAAGAATCGAGCAAATTGAACAAATAGAGGCAGAATTCGAGTATTTAGAGCGCAAAAGACAAGAACTGGAAACCCTAAAACAACAATTAAACGAGCAACAGCGACACCTGGAAGAAGGACAAATAAATTTTAACTCCTCCCCCAATCTTTCCCCAGAAAAACAACAATTTATTCGCTCTCTAGCGGAGCGTTTAGCTAATAATCATCATCGGGGCAATTCTCCCTCACAAATTCTCCATTCCACTCTTGAATCTGTGCAGGAACAACAGACAATTTTAAATAGTTGTTGGCAAAGTTTAGAGGAGCAGAAAAAAGCTGTAGAAAATCGTCAGTTCGCCAACAATGAAATGCTCGATTATCTCGAACAAAGAGCGAGGGAATTACAGACGAGTCGCAGTGCTTTGGAAACGGCTAAAATACAATTACAAATACAAGAAACTGTTCTGAGTCAAAAACAGGAATTATTCGAGAGCCTTAACCTCACCCTACAAACCACTGATTCTACTCGACAAATGCTCCTTCGTCTCCTGCAAGGGGAAGAACTAGATTTGGATGGTAAAATCGATCTAGAAGCTCTTGAAAAAATGCCTTTAGAAGAATTGGAGAGCTTAGTTAAGAACTTACAAACAGACCTCAAGCGCTGGGAAATTTTTGTCAACGACCAAGAGGAAGAATTAACTCTCCAATGCCAAACCGTGGAAGAATTAGAAGCAAGAATGGCCACAATAGATGAATCAGAGCGAGCTAATTTAGAAGAAGAATTAGCCGAGGAACAGGAAAAAAAAGGAATGCTGGCGGCAACTTTGGTCGGACAAAGACGTAATCTCCACGAAAGGCAAGCTATTCGCTCTCAACATCTGAAAATTCTGCAACGGAGACAGGGAATTTTATCCCCAGAAGATGCCCAAAAATGTAGCTTTGAACCATTGTTAATTCTCTTGGAGGATAGTTATCAAAATAATCTCCAAGAAAGTCAACGTTTAGCAGCAGAAATCAAGCGACTACAAGAGGATTTACCAAAAAACAGAGATACTATTGATGAGCAATGGTCGGATTTAGAGCAAAAAACTCGTGAATTTGAAGAACAGGAGCGACAATGGCGCGATGCTAATCTGGCCTTATTGCGTTTAAAAACTCAGGTACAACAGTACGAAACTTTCCTGCAACCCGTGCAGGATCAACTCGATCAAATCCGTCAAAAACTAGAAACTATCTCCCAATGGTTGATGCCTATGGAATCTAATGGTAGTGCCTATCCTTAGGCTATTAACAGTTAGGCTTAATTAGGGCTTGCTGAATAAATCTAAAAACCTTTTTGGGTAAGACTTTTAGACTTTTTGTCAATCAAAAAGTACCGGACTGGGAGTGATCAGGGGGAAAATTCAGGAACTTTTTCCCTGAAAATTAGGTAATTAGCCACCTCAAAACCGGTAAAACCTCACACCCCACACCCCACACCCCACACCCCACACCCTGTCCCCACGAAAAACTTTTTGCCGCAAACCCTAGGTTAGATGTGGTATGGACTAGGATTAGTAATTTATACTCAGATAGTTTTGACATCCTCACCGCCGTAAACGGACGGTGATTCCCAAACCTCACGATTTGGGTTTCTGCTTCTTTCCCTTGCGGGGTTCCGCACCTGCCTTAACAGATTTACTCTGTTCTGGTCTTATGGTCGCTCTACAGACTGACACCGCAAGTCCTGCGGCCAA
>NZ_JADBSA010000302.1:0-9579 GCF_020246945.1 Microcystis sp. M113S1
GCAATATCTGACGTTAGTTGGGGAGAAATTACCCGACAATTAGCCTATAAATGCCGTTGGTATGGGAGAAATTACATCGAAATAGATAGATGGTTTCCTAGTTCTAAGCGGTGTAGTAATTGCGGGTATATTGCTGAGAAGATGCCGTTAAATGTTCGAGAGTGGGATTGTCCAGACTGTGGGACGCACCATGACCGAGATATTAACGCTAGTAAAAACATTTTGGCCGCAGGACTTGCGGTGTCAGTCCGGTTCGCGACCATAAGACCAGAACAGAGTAAATCTGTTAAGGCAGGTGCGAAACCCCGCAAGGGAAAGAAGCAGAAACCTAAATCGTGAGGTTTGGGAATCACCGTCCGTTTTACGGCGGTGAGGATGTCAACAGCTATCAGTTACTTAGAGCCTCCTGACTTGAAAGAGGGTGTAGGGTGTGGGGTGTGGGGTGTGGGGAGAACAAAGCTGCCTTTTGCATGAGTGCATGAGTGCCCCCTGTCTCCCATCTTCTCAATGGTCACTGATCTTTGATAAACTGAGTTTCGGTGAATTGGCGCAACCGATTCGATAATTCATCAGGCTATGGATCAAGGGTAGTAATTGTAAAGATTGACAAAGAGAGGTTGACATAGATGAGATTTCGTGCCTTGTTAGTTGCCTTTTTAGCCTTGTGCTTAGGGGTGTTGACAGCTTGTAGCGACGCGCCTAGTGCCGTCCTGAATAGAAACGAGCTAACCTATGATGAAATTTTAAACACGGGATTAGCTAACAAATGTCCGCAGATTTCCGAGTTCACCCGGGGTACTCTCCCCTTAGAACGCGGCGAAAGTTATGTGGTGACAGATTTATGCTTGGAACCCCAAGAATATTTTGTCAAGGGTGAACCCGTTAATAAGCGGGAAGCAGCCACCTTTATACCGGGTAAACTCCTAACCAGAGATACCACCAGTTTAGAACAGATGACAGCGAGTTTAACCGTAGGCGAAGACGGTGTTTTAACCCTCAAGGAAGAAGACGGTATCGATTTCCAACCCGTTACCGTACAATTACCCGGAGGTGAAAGAGTTCCCTTGTTCTTTACCATCAAAGGTTTCACCGGCAAAACCGAAGCCGGCTTTAACTCGATTAACAGTTCCACCGATTTTGAAGGCGACTTTAAAGTTCCCTCCTATCGTGGTGCTGGTTTCTTAGATCCCAAAGGTCGGGGTGTGGTGACGGGTTATGATAACGCTGTCGCTTTACCCGCTAGTGCTGATAGTCAAGATTTCCAGCGTGCTAACGTCAAAGCGACGGAACTGGGTAAAGGTACTATGTCTTTACAGGTAACTAAAGTTGACGCTTCTACCGGGGAGTTTGCTGGTGTTTTTGAAAGTGAGCAGCCTTCCGACACCGATTTAGGGGCAAAAGATGCTGAAGAAGTGAAAATTCGCGGCATTTTCTACGGTCGTCTCGAAGCTCGTGCCTAATTAATAAATTCAGAATTTCTGGAAATTAAGGCGAATTTCTCCCTAGAGAAGTTCGCTTTTTTCGGCTCTCTTGGGGGTGTTCAAGGGTTACACTAAATTTGGTTATTAAAAGCTTATTATTTAGGGTCTGCTGAATAAATCTAAAAACCTTGTTAGGTAAGACTTTTAGACTTTTTGTCAATCAAAAATTACCAGTTCTGGGAGTGATCGGGGGAAAATTCCGGGACTTTTTCTCTGAAAATTAGGTAATTGACCCCCTCAGAATCGGTAAAAACTTACACCCCACACCCCACACCCTGTCCCCACGAAAAACTTTTTCAGCAGACCCTATTTATTCTCCGTTTTGCCTCTTGCCTCTTGCATGAGTGCCTCTCCTGATATGTAGCCTATACTCAACGGATTTAGTATTACAATAAAGATTGACCTCGCCTTTACCCTTTCGAGCCGGTCAAAGAGTAGAAATTATTATTTTAGCAGAAGATGGTCAGGAAATCAACCCTCAATTAGAGGAGTTACGGCAAAAAATTGATAGTGCAACCGAGCAAATTTTAGCGGGTAATGTAACCGATGGTGAATTAGTTTTTGAGCAGTTAAAAACAAGATTAAGAGAAGAATATGGCTTAGAATAATGGCAATTTATCAATTCTCCCAAGGGGCAATTAATGATCCGGGGTGAGCGCATCTCAAACGCCATTGACAATTGACCAATTTTGTTATCCGCTTGCTGTGTAAGCATTTCAAGCGATACCAGTCAATCAGAATAGTTACGAACTCGATCCATTTGGTCGATTGTTGCTTAACAATTGAGAAGGCAAATCCTACCCAAATATGCCCGAATCGTGGGTAGGCAACCCACATAAAGTTCATTTTGTCAAGAATTTTTAAGATGCACTTACCCTGTGTTGATTCTCTGGTTTGACCCGATTACAATGAAAGTGGACTCAGAACCGGGTAAGAATGTCCCCGCTTGGTTTTTGGATAGCAACTACAACGGTTTATGTTTCCACGTCAATCAGGCATTTTTCCCCCGTACCGGCGCTTGGGATTCGATTAAGAAAGCTTTAAAGGGAACCGATGAGGAGTCGGTCTGGGAACATCTAGCAGGGACAACCAGCGCACCTTTTGAAGTGGGAGAACATCGGCAAATTGCCGTTAAAGTGATTGATGACCGGGGGAATGAATTGTTAGTTGTTAAGCAATTAAAATAAGTTGGAGGTCATTATGGCAATTGAAATTAAATCTTTAGTCCCTAAATTTGGACCTGATGGTAACTACGATGTGGGCTATATTGGATTTACCTACAGTGAAGGAAACATCATATCTGAAGGAATTGCCTATTTTACCCGTTGGCATCGAATGAGTGACATCAAGGTTTCTCATGCTTTAATTGTCACCAGAGACAATAAATGTGTTGAAGCTCATCTTGAAACTGGGGTTGCTGAAAAGGATTTGAGTGAATATTTTGATGATCTGCACTGTCAAATCTTTTTCAGAAAACCGAAAGGATTAACTTCGGATATAGCCAAAAAAATTGTCGAAAAAGCCGAGGAGCAAAAAGGCTGTAAGTATGACCTTGATTTAATTAAACACATGGTAAAAGTCCACAGTATTGTAGGGTGGACAATTAATAAGCTAACCCGAGATGGCTACGAGAAACGCATTACTCTGGCTCATGAAGGAGATAACAAGTGGATTTGCAGTGAATTAGCCGCTCATTGCTTAGATGAACAGCCAGAATACAAAGACAAGGGAATACTAAGCAAGCTAGATGCAACAATAGATCCTCAAGAATTATTTGAAGATCAGACGATATTTGAGCCTTGGCAGAAGGCATAATTTTCTGGACACCTCGAAAACTAAAGATGCTTATTGAGAATAACCCGGTATATGATGGTTAGTTTTCGCAATAAGACAATTTATCGGGGTGTCCTTCTTTTTTTTCCTACTACTTCCCACTTAACATCAAAACCGTCAAGCCATGAATCCTAGCGAGTTTCTCAGTCGTGAGATTATACGTCCTTTAATCACCCTTGCCATTCCGGGAGGAGTGGCGATCGCTCCTTATGTTTACTTATTGCATAGCAACGATACAGTTCGTGGTTTTTGGACAACCCATGAAGTAGCGATGATTTTCTTTCTGCTAGTAATTTCTTTAGCAGTTGGATTACTTTTAGAAGATATTGGCGCAGAAATCGAAAAATTCTATCGAGATCAGTTTGATCCGACAGGAAACACTTGGAATAATTATCTAAAAAAAACCAGCTTACTCCGACGTAAAAGATATTCAAAATACCCCTGCTGATCATTATATTACTGAAACAGCTAAAGACTATATTAACTCAATTGTCCTTCGGCTGAAGTTTGAGTTAGGGGTAGCTGTCGCTCTTCCTTTTACGATTGTTGGGCTGCTAGTTGGGAGTAGTAATTTTAATTGTCAACTAATTACCCCACAGGTGATAATAGCTACAATTGTACTATTTCTCTTGGATATCTATCTCTTGATTGAAGCTCTCAATAGTGTTGAATTACTCAATAAAACGCGCAGAAATATTAATCTTATAAATTTAGGAAAAATTACCGATGGAAGAATAACTACAAATGGCACCATTATTAATGGAATATATAATAATCAAAAAATTAACAACAATACAATTGTAGCAATTAACAATCAAGAAATTACCGATGGACAAATTACCGATGGAACAATCACCAATGGAGAAATTACTGGTGCAACAATTACTGGTGCAACAATTACTGATGCAACAATTACTGGTGCAATAATTACTGGTGTAACAATTAATACAGAAATTACTGATGCAACAATTACTGGTGTAAAAATTACTGGTGCAACAATTGAGCTTGCCCAAATCAATGAAATAACACCAGGTCTAGCAATTACTTTTATATGGAGTTTTGCACTTGCTATTGGGGCTATTGTCGGGGCTATTGTCGGGGCTATCGGGGCTATTGTCGGGGCTATTGTCGGGGCTATTGTCGGGGCTATTGTCGGGGCTATTGTCGGGGGCGCAATTGTTCTCTTATTAAGAGATAATGGATGGGAAGAAATTGTGAGAAGTCTGAGTAATATATTTTGTAAAAATCATCAAAATGGAATATTTAAAGATCATCTAACACTCTTCGGGAAAATAGTTCTTTCTGGTTTGGCTATAATTCTCTTGTATTCACAAGTTCCAAATTTACCAGTTCCAAAATTATGTATTACTAATCCAAGAGAAAATACCAAATTTTTGATGCGTTCTCCAGTTTATTTTGAAGGAAAAGCTTATGGTGATATTAAAACACTGAAAATATCGGCAGATGGTCATAAGATGTCTGACAAATTGCTAGTAACCGAGAATAAATGGAACTTTCCCTACTCTTTTAAAAACGTTGGCGATAGGCAAATTACCATTGAAGGAATGAACGCAGCAGATGAAGTTATTGCGGAACAAAAAGTTAAAATAACAATTATATAACCCTAAATTTTAAACTTTCTCAAGTGGTGTTATGGAAAGAATAAACTACTCTCAACTGATTCAAGACATTCTCACCCAACATTCAGATCATGACAGCAAAAATGACACAGAAACTCAACTTATTTTTGACACAAAACGCCATCATTACCAAGTCTTAAATATGGGTTGGAAAGAGCAAAAGCGAATCTATGGTGTGATTATTCATCTTGACATAAAAGATGACAAAATCTGGATTCAAAGAGATGGAACAGAAATCGGCATTGCTAATCAATTAATCGCGGCTGGTGTTCCTAAACAAGATATAGTCTTAGGTTTTCAGGCTCCCTATAAACGCAGTTTAACCGAATTTGCCTTGAGTTAATACATAAGAAAAAAATCCTAAATAACCCTATGTCCTACGAAGTCAACGAACCGATTCTCAACTTCCCCTTTGATGAACAACCTTGATTAGGTGTACCCAAAATGGAAACTATCGACATAAATAAAGCCTTACCGCAAATCAATCAACTCCTAGAAAAAGCAGCTACAGGAGAAGAAATAATTATTACCAGAAATAATCAACCAATGGTAAAATTAGTATCACCTCAAACCATACCTAAACGTCCTCCTTTATTTGGCAGTGACAAGAATATAATTTCCATTGGTGATGACTTTGATGAACCATTAGAGGACTTTAAGGATTATATGTAATGAGATTACTATTGGATACTCATAGCTTAATTATTAGTGGTTAGAGAGTTGCTTAAAAATCAACAATGAAACCAACCCGACAATGGAGAAGCTTCTCTATATCGCACCCGTGACCTCGTACCCTCTCACCTGATGGATAAACTGAGACAGGGTAAAGTCTTGGTGACAAACTGGCATATCTTTGAGAAAAGAATCCCCTCGACTGCTGGCACTGATTCAGCAAAAGTAGTCAAAGTGGGAGTCAAAACCACCGCCGCCGAAGTGATTAAGATTGCGGCTAAGAATGAAACTGCTAGGGGAACAAGATATCTAACCCAAGAAACTTTAGGACAGCAAATCGCATTAGGTCGGTTAAAAGTCGCTGAAGGAGGGGAAAAATACGATGCACAGGGAAATTTAAAAGAAGTCGAAGTTGAAAGTACCCGCTATTTAGAAAGTGATGCCGCTTGGATTAAACGAATTTTAACCCAAGAAG
Source organism: Microcystis sp. M113S1 (assembly GCF_020246945.1). Lineage (NCBI taxonomy): Bacteria > Bacillati > Cyanobacteriota > Cyanophyceae > Chroococcales > Microcystaceae > Microcystis > Microcystis sp. M113S1. The sequence goes on from NZ_JADBSA010000302.1 coordinate 6,102, forward strand.
TGGGTAATAAACGTAACATTTTAGTCTTTAATGGTGAAGCTCACCATGCTTATCGTATTTACCCTAATAAAACTAATGGAAATGAAGAGGAGGAATTAGAAGAATTTGAAGAAAAAGAGGCTACTATTTGGGTAGAAGGATTAGACAGAATCCACAAATATCGAGGTATTAATTTCTGTGGGGCTCTATCCGCTACTCCCTATTACTTAAAATCTTCCAAACAGAATACTAACAAACCCTTTGAGTCGGTCGTCAGTGATTTTAGTTTAATGGATGCCATTGAGGCAAACCCTAATTAACCATCTCTGCCAATACTTTTGAAAAAAAGTATTACACTTCATCTTTAGGAGCAACGCTATATTTATTCCTTTCCAAGTCAACCTTTTATTGGTAATAACTTTTCTGGAAGGTTATCACCTTTTCTGGAAGGCAATCGCCGGTACAGAGTACCCTTGATCTTAATCAGAGAAAAAGTGTATGAGTTATTTTGGCGGCATTCCGCTCCAAATCAACACCCTAGGTCGGGGTGGGGGAAGTGGGGAGAAAAAAGCTGGTAAAATAACTCTAGGCAACCTTAAAAAGAATTCATGAAAGCGCAAACAACAAGTAAAGATAGCCTGATCCTACGGCAAGAAGTAGTGGGTTCCCGTCGCCCTAGTAACTATTTTTGGGCTGTAATCGTCTCTATTGGCGGTCTAGGGTTTCTCCTCGCCGGTCTTTCCAGTTATTTGAAGGTCAATCTACTTCTCGTTAGCGATACCAGTTCCTTACAATTTATTCCCCAAGGAGTCGCCCTCCTCTTTTACGGTACTGCGGGGACTCTTTTAGCCATCTATCTCTGGTTATCTCTCCTCTGGAATGTTGGAGGTGGTTACAACGAGTTTAACAAGGAAACCGGCAAAGTTAAAATCTTTCGTTGGGGCTACCCGGGCAAAAATCGTCGCATTGATCTCGATTGGCCTCTCGAAGATGTGCAAGCTGTGCGGGCCGAAGTGCGAGAAGGACTCAACCCGAAACGGGAACTATTCCTGCGGATTAAACAGCGTCGCGATATCCCTTTAACTCGCGTCGGCGATCCTATGTCCCTCTCGGAATTGGAAAATCAAGGAGCGCAACTCGCTCGTTTTCTGGAAATTCCTCTAGAGGGATTGTAGGCCTTTTTTCGCTCTTTTTGGCTATAAAATGATGAAGATAAGAAAATCTTGCTGGCTGTCTCTAGTTTGTGTTTTTTTAATCACAACGACGACACTTTTCGGCTGTTCTTCCCCGGAAGCTAATTCCACCCCCGATAATTCTAGTATCACCCAAACCTCTCAACCTGCCAGTTCGGGCAGTGTCAACATGGATAATTACAAACCCCGCTTAGATGGAACTGCCGTCGTCGAGATGATAATCAAAGGTAAACCGGTAACGATCGAAATTGATGGCAATGCAGCCCCAATTACTGCCGGTAACTTTGTGGATCTGGTGGGGAGAGGTTTTTATAATGGTTTAACTTTCCATCGCGTGGTTAAGGAACCGCAGCCTTTTGTCGCCCAAGGTGGTGATCCCCAAGGTCGCGGAACTGGTGGTTTTGTTGATCCAGAAACCAAGCAATCCCGTTATGTTCCCCTGGAAATTCTCCTTAAAGACGAAAAAGAGCCGATTTATGGGAAATCAATCGGTCAACAGGCCACGGCGCGCACTCCCATCGTCGCTTTACCCCATAAACGCGGTGCAATCGCAATGGCCCGTTCTCAACAACCTAATTCCGCTTCTTCTCAATTTTATTTTGCCCTGTCGGATATCAATTTCCTCGATGGTGATTATGCCGTTTTTGGTTATGTAACTGAGGGAATGGAAGTGATCGATACGATCAAACAAGGGGATAAAATTGACTCGGCTAAAGTTATTTCCGGTGCGGAAAATCTGAAAAAATAGCGATCGGTTAGGGTGGGACCGGGCGACAATAATTTAATATTCGCCGTCACCCACCAAATCATTAGACCTCTTGCAAAAATCAAAAATCTTCCGTTAGGTGAGGAGACTCCGAGACTCCGCGACAACTATCCTACCTTTGCAGGAGGTGTAATATTCTGATAACTGATAACTGATACCTGATAAATGAATGTTGTGGTGACGGGAATTGGGTTGATCAGTTCTCTGGGAAATTTAAGTCAGAGTTGGCAAAGATTACTAGAGGGCAAAACTGGTATAACTAGGCAACAACCCTTTCCTGATTTACCCGCATTACCCCTGGGTTTAATCGGTCACAAACCGGCATTTTTAGAGGATTTAACCAAAATTGCCCTGATTGCTGCCCTTGAAGACGCTCAATTAACCCCTCCCTTAAAGGATTGTGCTGTCACTATCGGTTCTAGTCGCGGTTGTCAGGGTTTATGGGAACAGATGGCAGCGACGGGAATAGTAGAAAACTGGTTAGATAGTTTACCCGATCGCGCCTCGGTATTGACCGCTAGATTGATAGAAACCGGCGCCCCAGTGTTAGCACCCATGGCGGCCTGTGCCACGGGTATCTGGTCGCTCGCGCAGGGTGTAGAATTAATTAAAATGGGAGAATGCGATCGAGTTTTAGCCGGGGCGATCGAAACCCCGATCACTCCCTTAACTTTGGTGGGATTTGAACAGATTGGAGCTTTGGCGAAAACGGGCTGTTATCCTTTTGATATAGCTAGAGAGGGCTTGGTTTTGGGCGAAGGTGGCGCGATTTTAGTCCTTGAATCGGAAGAACTGGCTTTAAGCAGAAATGCCCCCATCTACGGGCAAATTTTGGGCTATGGTTTTACCTGCGATGCCGATCATGTCAGCGCCCCGGCGATTAATAATCGTAGTGCTACCAAAGCCATAGAACTATGTTTGCACAGAAGTCAATTAAGAAAAGATGAAATTAATTACATTCACGCCCACGGCACTAGCACGCGTTTAAACGATGAACGGGAGGCAAACCTGATCGCTAACATTTTTGGCTCGCAAGTGGCTGTAAGCTCGACAAAAGGGGCAACAGGACACACTTTAGGGGCTTCGGGGGCGTTAGGTGTGGCTTTTTGTTTAATGGCCCTGAAAAATCAGCTAATTCCCCCCTGTGTCGGTGTGCGCGAGTCGCCTTTTCAGTTAAATTTAACTAGATCGGCTGTTAATTTTTCCCTGCACAATTGTCTCTGTCTTAATTTCGGTTTCGGAGGACAAAATGCAGCCATCGCAGTGGGGAAGTTTTTCAGTGATCAGTGATCAGTAATCAGTAATCAGTGACGGGAGCATCTCACCTTTGTAACCCCTAAATCAGGTTTTATGTCAAGCTATTTTGAAAGCCTTGCTAGAAACCAGTTTTAGGGACAAGTATAGAACCTATTTGGTATCTTAGGATACAGCTAATCGTCGTAGTAGAAGTCGAAGAAAACAGAGATGAATTTTGGTAGTGGAGTGCTGTAAAGTACGCTCAAAATTTTTGACTAAAGATTTGCAGCGTTCCATCCAAGAA
>NZ_JADBSA010000303.1:0-4488 GCF_020246945.1 Microcystis sp. M113S1
CGTCTTTTGAGATAACAGGAACTCTTTCCATGGAGATAATCCTTAAGAGTAAAGTTAAAGTCCCTTTCCGCAACACAATCAAGATGTCTTGTCTAACAACGCTTTACCAATAAAGCTGAGAGGGAATCCGAACTAGGGAAGCATTCGGAAGTCTGTGCCAGATTGTGTCTCGATGCGGTAGTCTCTACTTGCGTCGCCTAAATTGGTCTAGGCAAGCCCCGTCGCTTTTAGGGCGGGGTTAGTGACCTCTGCACGTTCGGCTAATTTTCCAGTTTCCCCACTCCCTTCTCCCCACTCCCCCACTTCCCACTCCCCCATCCCCTTCTCTAGACACAAAAAAAGGCGTTAAGCTTAACCTTAACGCTTGCCTTTAATCTAATAACAGTGACTAGCTCTTGCGACGAGCGAAAGCACCAGCACCGGCAACGGCTAAGATACCGAGGATAGCAGAGGGTTCGGGAATATTAGTAGTAAGACCGGATTTTTGGAGAGATAAATTATAGCTTTGGGAAATCTGACCACCAGCACTAACGCTTCTAGTGAAGGCGATGCTGAAAGTTCCGAAAAGATCAGGATAACCATTAGGCTCATCAAAAGTCATGTCGCCAGTTACACTGTAAGTTGTCGTGCTACCACCACCCCCAGCCATAAATGTACCGTAAGCCATGGTGGAAGTGATATTACCGACTACAATGCCAGGACCCGGACCGATGGGATACGGTTGGTTCACCGTTATACTAATAAAATTAGCCAGAGAAGAGGGAGCGGTAAACATGGACATCATACCAGTACCAGTGCCAGTTAATGCAAAACTAGCAGGAGTAGTAACGTTAGCAGTTGTCACACCCAGAAATTGACCCGTAGCACCGTTTACTGCGGTGATGTTTAAGGGCTTAAGCATTGGGTTAACAGTTCCCCACGGGTCGATTGTTGCAGTCCCAGTGATGGATAAAGTACCGCCAAGTATTGGCGCTGCTTGGGCATGGGCAGCACCAGCAAAGCCGAAAGCGGCAACGCTGCTAGCGATAGCAAGAGCGCCAGTGGTTAGTTGTCTAGAGATGTTGGTGATCATTTTAAGTGGTTTGTTACTTTTTATTAGGGCAGTAATGCGGAGACAATCCGTACTCTAGTATAGTTATAACCGCTGCCAGATGGAATGTCAAGTTCATGGGATGAAAAGTCAAACAAAACCTCCTAAAGATTTGCTAAAAACCGATAAATACAACTTTTCTCATAGAAAATGATTAAATCCTCATAGGTTTGGATTGTGCTGCTTTCTTCTTCCTTGTCCACTTTCCCTCCTTGTCTCCCTTGTCTCACTCGATTATAATTCTAAATGTAAAAAACCCACACCTGTGAGATACCCACTTCCCCATACCTTTGAAACAGGATTTAGTATTACCGGTAACAGCAGCTACCCAATTTTTTTTGGTATTTGTTATGCTGATTGTTGGCAATTTGTAATCTTTGGGAAAGTTCCTCAATACTGCATGGTCGTTTCTGCTACAATTCCACCCCTAGCTCAAGATACCCTCACCCTAAAAGCGGTGTGGGCAAATATTGGCTATGATAGTTGTCCCCACCATTACAATTTCCATCTGCACACCCATTGTTCCGATGGTCAAATGAGTCCCCAAGACTTGATGAGACAAGCGTTAGATATCGGACTAAAAGGATTAGCAATTACTGATCATCACTCGATCGAAGGTTATCAACAAGCCCAAATTTGGCTAGAAAATGAGCATTTAAAGGGTTCTCTACCCCATCTCTGGACAGGGGTAGAAATTACGGCGAATCTCTTAGAGACAGAAGTGCATATTCTTGGCTATGGTTTCGATCCTACTCATCCCGTTTTGACTCCCTATCTGCAAAGAGCCAAACCGGAAGGAGATATAGCTTTGGCCTCTAGAGTCATTAACAGTTTACAGCAAGCGGGGGCCTTAGTGGTTCTCGCCCATCCCTTTCGTTACCATCGTCCCGCAGCCGATTTAGTAGCGGCGGCGGTAGAATTAGGTATTGATGGTATTGAGGCTTTTTATGCCTACGGCAATCCCAAACCCTGGCTACCGAGTCAACCGGAAACCGAACAAGCACTCGCTCTGAGTCGTCAATACCAATTATTTGCCACCTGTAGCACCGATTCCCACGGTAAATCTTTATTACATCGCATTTAGCCCAATTGCGGGATTAACTGTAAAATAACTAAATTGACTAAACTCGATCCCTTCTCGATCGAGTCTTGGTTTTTTATGGCCGTCAGCTTTTTCAGTGATCAGTAACCAGTAACCAGTAACCAGTAACCAGTGAAAGAGCCTAAATTTATTGAAAATTGAAAACTTAAAACTTAAAACTTAAACCTGATAACTGATAACTGATCACTGATCACTGATAACTGAAATCCCCAACATCTCACTCCCTGAATGAAAGATTTATTCCTTTACACTTGCTGGTTAATTCCCATTTATGGCTTAATTGGTTCGATTTTAACCCTACCTTGGTCTTTAGGCATTATTAGTCGCACCGGTCCGCGGCCGGCCGCTTATATTAACCTATTGATGACCGTCTTAGGGTTAATACACGGATCGATCGCTTTTAATCAAATTTGGCATCGAGAGACGATTAAACTGACTTTTGAATGGGTAAAAGTGGCCGATCTTAGTTTATCCCTTTCGATCGAACTTTCTCCCGTCAGTTTGGGGACGCTGGAAGTGATTACCCTAATCAGTCTCCTGGCCCAAATCTATGCCCTTGGCTACATGGAAAAGGATTGGTCTTTGGCGAGATTTTATGGCTTAATGGGCTTTTTTGAGGCAGCTTTGGGGGGAATTGCCCTGAGTGACTCCCTACTATTCAGTTACGCTTTCCTAGAGATGTTAACGGTCTCTACCTATCTCCTCGTCGGTTTTTGGTATGCCCAACCTTTGGTAGTAACCGCGGCGCGAGATGCCTTTTTAACCAAGCGCGTCGGCGATATTATTTTATTGATGGGTTTGGTGGCTCTGTCCAGTTACGGAGAAGGATTGAGTTTTTCTCAGTTAGAAAATTGGGCAGTAAATAACCCTGTAGGACCTTTGACGGCGACTTTGTTAGGATTAGCCCTTATTGCCGGTCCAACGGGTAAATGCGCCCAATTTCCCCTGAATTTGTGGCTAGATGAGGCGATGGAGGGACCAAATCCAGCCGGAATCATGCGGAATTCGATCGTGGTTTCGGCGGGGGCTTATGTTTTAATTAAGCTGCAGCCAGTGTTTACCCTATCTCCGATCGCTGCCAATGTTTTAATAGTGTTGGGGACAATGACGGCAATTGGTACGTCTCTGATGGCGTTGTCCCAAATTGATATTAAACGGGTTTTATGCCACTCCACCAGTGCCTATCTCGGTTTGGTCTTTATTGCGGTGGGATTAGGTCATGTGGATATCGCTTTACTAATTTTATTCTCCCATGCGGTCGCAAAAGCCCTATTGTTTATGAGCGCAGGAGCCTTAATTCTCACCACCAGTAACCAGAATATCACGGAAATGGGGGGAATTTGGGCAAGAATGCCGGCTACGACCACGGCTTTTTTAGCAGGTTCCGCGGGGATGACGGTTTTAATGCCCCTGGGGATGTTTTGGACGTTAAAACGGTGGTTAAGTGGTGAATGGGAGATTCCTTGGTGGTTATTAGCGGTTTTAATCTTTGTTAATTGTCTTAGCATCATCAATCTCACGCGGGTATTTCGTTTAGTCTTTTTGGGACAAACCCAAAGTAAGACCCATCGCACCCCGGAAGTGGCTTGGCCGATGGCTTTGCCCATGGTAGCATTGATTTTAATCGCTTTATTGGCCCCGATTATTCCCCTACGTTGGGATTTTTGGCTATCTTTCACCAATCCCCTCCTTAATAACCGGAGTTTTACTATTGTCTGGGGTTTTCCCTTACTGATAGCCTCTGGAGTAATTGGCCTAGTTATCGGGTCAATGGTAGAGTTAAGACGAGCTTGGGCGAGACCAACTGGGTTAATCCTGCGATTCTTGCAGGATTTGTTCGCTTATGACTTCTATCTCGATCGCATCTATCAGTTTACCGTGGTTTTAGCGGTGGGGAGCCTGTCAAAAATTACCGCTTGGCTCGATCGTTATATTATTGATGGTCTGGTTAATTTGGTCAGTTTAGCGACGATTTTTAGCGGCAGTGCCTTAAAGTATAATGTTTCTGGTCAATCGCAGTTTTATGTCTTGACTATTCTATTCGGAATAGGGGGATTAATCTGGCTCTTATTAAACGGTCAATGGTCACTGATAACTGATTATTGGTCATCCCTTTTGACTCGTTGAACCCCTTATAGAAAAGGTACTGCATTAATTAGGGTCTGCTGAAAAAGTTTTTCGGTGGGGGTTGGGGGTTGGGGGTTGGGGGTTGGGGTGTGGGGTGTGGGGTTTTACCCATTTTCAGGTGGTCAATTACCTAATTTTCAGGGAAAAAGTCCCTGAATTTTCCCCCCAA
>NZ_JADBSA010000304.1:0-22636 GCF_020246945.1 Microcystis sp. M113S1
GTGGTCGAGGGAATCAACAATAAACTTAAACTAATAAAACGAAGAGGCTATGGCTTTAGAAACTTTCGGAATTTTTGGGTTAGAAGTATGTTATCTTGGCATCTTGTCTGTTGATTTAGCATAAAGAGTAACGAAGAGCCAGCAGTTTCTCATCTAGATAAGGACGAATCATCAATCCCTGACTGACAAATTTAATCGGGGTATTATTTTTATTGATAAATTGAAAATCCTCGACTAAATTTAAACAAAAAGCTTCAATATCGAGCGGCTCTAGTTGACAACTGAGATTCCCAGATTCTGCCCTTGTTAAAATCAAAATATCTGTTAAGAATTGATTCATTAGCTTGACAGAAGACTGGATTCTATATAGGTTTTTTCTGCTCGACTGATCGGCATCTTTTAAGCCATTTTCTAATAACTGCGAGGCGGAAAAAATCACGGTCAAAGGGGTTCGGAACTCATGAGATATCATTGAAAAAAGCTGAATTTTTAGATCAGAAAGTTCTTTTTCCTGTAGTAAAAAACGTTGAATTTCTTCACTATTTCGTTGCTGTTTCTGTTGCCAAAAAACTAAAAAATAAACTCCGCAAATAATTCCAAAGCTAGTAAAAGTTCCCAGTAAACCCAACAGAGAATTTTCGCGAATACTATCCCTAGAACTAGCGATGCTACTTCTTAAATTCCTTTTCTGACTAGCTTGTAAATAGGTAAGAAGATTTTGAAACTTATCCCGGAACTCGACACTTTTAACCGTGATTGCATCTTGAGAAATATCATCGGACTGATCGGGTTTATAGGTGGCGATCGATTGATTAAATAAAGCAATTCGCCGATACATTAAATCCCCGATCTGAGCCACCATTTCCCGCTCGAAATCCGTGCCGTTTTCTAATTGTTTGGCCAAGAGTTGCCAGTTAGATTGCATCAAAGCGATCGCCCGACGATGACGACCTAACTCGCTAGGGCTGCCAGTTTTAATATAACCCCTTCTTCCCGATTCGGCCACGGCCATGTTAGCGTAAAGATTACTGAGATTATCGATGATCTCGTAGGTAACTTCCACCTCGGCAGCGCGCTGACGCAGGGTGAGGGTATTGCGATAGGAAACTAGGCTAATAGTTCCCATCAATAAGACAGTTAGCCCGAAACCTCCCGCGATCCATTTTCCTTGTTTGAGCCAATTCATCAGCAGTTAACTGACACTATTTCCAGCTTACTCCATCTCTAGACCATGCGAATTTTAGTAGTAGAAGATGATATTCAACTAGCCGATATTTTGCGAGAGGCATTGAGCGAGCGACAATACGTTGTCGATGTGGCTAGAGACGGAGAAGAAGGCTGGAATTGGCTAGAATTAGGCAAATATGACCTCTTAGTTCTCGATGTCACCCTGCCAAAATTGAGCGGAACTTTACTCTGTCAACGTCTGCGACGAGCGCAATCCCATCATCCCGTCTCGGTAAACGCCACCGTTCCCGTCCTATTATTAACCGCAAGGGATACGGTAATCGATAAAATCGACGGATTAGACGCAGGGGCCGATGATTATGTCACTAAACCCTTCGATTTAGGCGAATTAATGGCGCGGATTCGGGCCTTGATCCGACGTGGTAGCAGCACCAGCAGTGTTTTATTATCTTGGGGGGGGTTGCAGTTAAATCCCAGTACCCACGAGGCCAGTTATAACGGTCAACTTCTTTCCCTCACCCCCAAGGAATTCGCTCTCTTAGAATTACTTGTTACCCATGGGCGCCGGGTCTTAAGTCGATCGGGTATTATTGAGCGAGTTTGGTCTTTGGACGATTCTCCGGCCGAGGAAACCGTTACTTCCCATATTCGCGGTCTTCGTCACAAGCTAAAATCCCTGGGAGCGCCGGAAGACTTTATTGAAACCGTTCACGGTCTTGGTTATCGTTTAAAGTAATATCTGCCTTTAGACAGTGGACAAAATCATTTCTGCACGAAATCTGCACGAAGTTTGCAGGGGGTTTCCATAATCACCCGTTAAATTAGAAAGTTAGACAGGTGCGGGACTTCTAGACAATCAGAGCGGTCAAACCTGTGACTTTCCTTTCCTACAAAGGGCTGCTTGAGATGATTTACACGCGATTTGACTATCACGGTTGGCAGATTGAATTGAGCGCAGAAATGCAGGGTTATTCTTTTCAATGTTGGCGAGTGGATGGCAGAGAAGGAATTAGCGATCGCCTAGTTTATGCCACCTCGGAACAAGCTTTAGCGGCTGCCCGACACCGCGCGGATCTAGAGTCCGCTTGTCTTGCTCTACTGCGATTTCTCAATGATATCGGCGGCCGGAATTATTATCTCACCGGCGATGATCGCGATGCTCTTAGCCAGTCGATTTTAGAATATGCCCGTGTGGGAGGTGTTTCCTGATTTCTTCTTTGGAAGTTTTTCCCTGATTATGAACATGATCATGTATCCATTTTCTCAGGGTCTTGAATTTTTTCTGATTCATTTTGATAACGACCCATATTATTTGAGGTAGGGATGGCAAGATTGAAATGAATAACTATTTGCTTATTTTCATAGTTGATATTAGTAATATTTACAACACTTTTATCAGGCAATACATTATTAATTGGAATTTCAGCAGAAGGATGTTTGTAACCTGCTTCTTCTAACCATTGGGTAATATTACGCCAATTATCAATACGTCCGTTATTCTTATCCAGTAAATTCTTAACATAACGATAAACGGTAGCACAAAGATCCGTCTCTACCCCGTTAGAGTTTTTATGGAGTTGTTCAGCGATTTCTGAGGGACTACAGCCACACAGCAGGCCACGCAGATGAGTTTTTTCCACAGGGGTTAGGGGTTTTCCTTTGGCAAAGGTGAGATCAGCGTAGAGGGTTTGTAAGTCCCACTGTTGTGCTGCTTGAGTAAATGGCTCATTGTGCATTGTTGTTACACCCTGATAAACTCCTGATAGCATTTTAGCAAAAAATCTGATATTTGTTAGCATTTACCCTGATATTTTTCTGAAATCATGGGGTAGTATGTCGGTATGGGTACTGAATAAAATCAGTAAACAGCCTATATTCCTCAGCGTTCTTAGAATAATGGAATGGACTGATATATCTCTACCACCAGATGAACGATATTCCCGACATAGTTTAATCGATTGGTGGAATCAAGACAAACTTACCCGTGCAAACGTATTAGTTGTTGGGGCGGGTGCTTTAGGGAATGAGGTACTGAAAAATCTGGCTTTAATTGGCGTTGGTCACATCACTGTCATTGATTTTGATACTGTATCAATTACTAATTTGACTCGTTCTGTTTTATTTAGAGAGTCAGACGTAAATCAGCCTAAAGTCGAAGTTGCCCGTCGCATGATACTAGAGATTAATCCCGACATATCAGTGAGAGCAATTCAGGGAGATTTAGAGTTTGATCTTGGTGTCGGGAATGTGCGGGAACATGACATTATTATTGGTTGTTTAGACAGTATTAATGCTCGTTGGGCAATTAATAACATGGCCTATCGTGCGGGGATTCCGTGGATTAATGGGGGAATTGGTGTGGTTAATGGAGAAATCAGTTTCTTCGATCCTAACATCGATGCTGCTTGTTATGAATGTACCATTACAGATCGGATGTGGAAACGCCGCAACCAGCGATATTCTTGTCAAGGTTTAAAACGGGATCTCCCAGAGAAATCAATGCCCACAACTGCGACAATTACTTCCATTATTGCGGCAATGGAAGTTCAACAGGCTTTACTTTATTTACACCAAAAAGAGGGGGTATTAGAAGCAGGAGAAAAGCTTTTTCTGAACTTAAATCCTTGGAATGCCTTTAAGGTCAAAATTCCTCGTCAAGAGTATTGTTTAGCCCATGATTTAACCCTTGAACCGAGTATTAAGTTAACTTATTCACCAAGTTTAACGGTTGAGGAAATTCTTAAACAGTTAGATGTGTCTGGATTTTCTGATTCGGTGCTTTGGCTACGAAATGAAGTCATTGATAGGATGCAATGCTTAAATTGTGGTGATCAAGAACCGATCAATATTCCTCGTTCTCAGTTTGCTGAAAGAGATATTGTATGTCCTAACTGTCAACAAGAAAGACAGATTCAGATATTAGATAAATTCTCTTTAGCAACTACCCAAAACCCTATTAACCTTGAACAATTATGTCTTCCTCATAACGAGATTCTACATTGCGAGACATCCCAAGGTCGAATATCAATTCAATTTTGCCCAACATAGGAGGAACTATGAGCGATTTATCTGTTACCGTTCGTATGGCAGATGGAACCCGTAAAGCTGCTGTAACTTTACCTGCCACTTTGACAGTAGATCAAATTGTTTCTACTACTCAATCCAAATGGAATTTACCTGCTGATAGGGATTATGCAGTACGTTTAGAGAGTACAGGGCAAAACTTAAATGGTTCAAGCACTTTAGCTTCAGCAGGAGTTCAAAATGGCGATCTTTTAGTAGTTTATCCTATCTTAGAGGGAGGTTAATTATGGGCGTTAGAGAAACAAGGCTAACCAATGATTTACGACAAGTCTCAGAATTAATTGCGAATTCTGGTGGCAGTTTAAGACTGATTTCTAAAACAGGAAATCCTCCCTATGAATATATCATCGAATACCGATGTAAGGGGATAGAAACAGTTAATGGAAATAACCCTGTTTATCGCAATACTCATCAGGTAAAAATCATACTAGGAACTAATTATCCTAGAGAAAAACCCGATGCAAAGTTTTTAACGCCCATTTTTCATCCTAATGTTTTTCCTAACCAAAATGTCTGTCTAGGAGATTATTGGACACCGGGAGAAACCGTAACTGAGTTAATTTTGAGAATTGGCAAAATTATTCAATACTCTACAGATGTCCTAAATTTAAACAGTCCTGCTAATGGTACAGCAAAAACTTGGGCTAGTAATAATATGTCACGCTTTCCCGTTGATACCCAAACCTTAAAAGTTAATCTTGGTTGGACTGATATCAGTTAGGCTAATCTTTAAGGTAGAAAAAGAATGGGCAATTTTCTGTTAGATGATTGCCCTCAATATCCGTCAACATTTCTTTGTTCACTATTTTATAGGTAAATTATCATGTCTAACCGCTCTGAATTTCCCGATTCTTATCAAAATAGAAGACGAAATCAGCAAGAAGAAGTAAATATCATCTGGGAAGAAAGTGATGATGTTTATAAACCCATTCCTAAGAATCTCCGTGATTTTATGGCACAAAAAGGTATTAATCTTCAACCTAAAGAAAGCGTATATAGAGTATATATTAATGCAGATGCTTTAAGCAATCTGAAAACTCATTTAAAAACTAACCTAAGAGTTGAACAAGGAGGAATTCTTTTCGGGAATGCCTATCAAGATACTGGTTTGGGAATCTATGTTGATATTACCGCAGCCGTGGCTGCTCCTGCAACTGTTGGCACAGGCGCACATTTAGATTTTACCCCCCATTCTTGGACTGGAATTATGGACTATGCTAAGGCACAACATCCAGACGATAATATTGTGGGTTGGTATCACTCTCATCCCAATTTAAGTGCTTTTATGTCTGGGACAGATATGAACACGCAACAGGCATTTTTTTATCATCCTTGGTGCTTATCTATTGTTTATGATCCCTGTCGTGAAGACATGAAATTTTTTCTGGGAAGAACGGCTAAACAAATTCAACCTAAAATTTATGGAAATGTTGGGGCTAATTTACAAGATGAAAAATATCAAGAAGAAAGAACAGATAAAGATCAAATAGGCTGGCGAGATAGTCCACCAAGAAAGACCAGAAGACCTAAACAAAATTCAGATGTCATCGGAATTCTGATATTATCGTTAATAATTGTTATCTTCCTTTTCCTACTTGCTAATTTACTAGGTTTAGGGAATATCTTTAACAGTCAACAACATAACTCTCCGTTTGAATTTTACATAGAAGAAATGTCATCAAAAGATTTTCAAAACCTAAGGGAGTTAAGCGATAGCCACCCAGAGTATCTTAAGTCTTCTGTTTTTAAAGGTGGGGATAAGCTTGGTAGTGGTGGAAGAGTTAAACTGCTTGTCGCTAAACCCTCACAAAAACAGTCAATTCAATCGGTTAATTTAAAATATCAAGAAATTGATTTATCTCGAAAAATGGATATCGTCGATGCTCGATCTATTTTTGATCCTCATTTTGATACTTACTTTCAAGGAAAGAATATCCAAGATAGAAGTATTCCTATATCAGTCGGCGAGAATGCTGATAAAGGCTTTATTTTCTTTATGTATAGCTACAATTCAAATCCCAATCAAGAAGATTTAGGAAAAAGTGGAGAAAGTGTAGATAGCGTTATTTACATACCAAATCGTATTGAATATCTAACTAAAAACACTTCTCATCTACAAAGAATCAGGGAGGGATTAAAAGAATCAGGAAGGGGTTATTATGAGTAACAATAACAGTAATTCTGGATGTTCTGGTTGGCTTGGTATCATATATCTTCTAGCTTTAATTGCATGGTTTCCGATTGGGTGGATAATCCTTGCTATAATAATCGTAATAGGAGCTATTAGCAATAATAGCTCTAATGGAAGCAGTGGTAGTAGTTCCCAATCATCATCGTCTTCTAAAAGTACGTCCATTGCTGCTCCCCCTGATTATCTTCATAATATATTAATTGATATAAGTCAAGGAGAAATTAGAGATATGATTAGTCAAGAAACCTTTCGGCCTGGAGAGAAAGTTTATCTATGTTCAGTCCATCGATTAGCCTATCATGAAGATAGTTGGCAATATAATAATTGTCAATGTAGTTCCTGTGGTCATGGAAACAGCACTAAAGCTTATACCGTACCGAGTCCCGTTCATTTAAGACAAATTAAATGGGAAGATCGTGGATAATTTAATGGGTTATATCTATGTTTTGGTTAGTTGCTGTTGGATGTATTTTTATTGCTGGAATTATTATTTATTGTTTTAATAAAGCCAACGGTTCGAGACTACCTTCCCACCCCTCCTCAATTAGATGGCGAGATATTTCCACATCATCATCTAATCGACCTACTCCCACACCTGATCAATCTTCAATAGTATGGCGGGATATTCCTCCCGAATTATCTAATTCTAACCCACAAGAATTTACTTTACCTGAGTTTGAATTAGTTGAAGTATGGGAATCAAACGATTTTTTAGAAGATTCATCTAATGATCATTCTACGAATAACAATACTGCCTTTTTAGATACTGACTATAATTACACCATTCAAGAATTATTAAAATCAGTCATTGGGACAAAAGATCTCTTAACTCAAGAAGAATTTCGACCTAGGCAACAGGTTTATTTCTGTAGTAACTGTACTCTAGCTCATCGTCAAGATAGTTGGCAAGAAAGTGGAAATAGGTGTAATCAATGTGGAAGTAGTGAACACACTCGATTATATACTTTACCTGATAATGATTAATTTAATTTGACTTAAAAAAGGAAACCAAAAATGAAGCAAATTTACGGAATTGAACCTGATTTATGTATTCAAAATCCAGCGTTAATCTTAGACTTCGGTAAAGATATTATTTTACCTCAATATTTCTATGAGCAACTTAAACATCTTCAAGCGGGTAATTATTATCAAGTAACCGAATCAGCTAATCAAATTTTTCAATCTTTACAACCCATTGAAGAATTAGACAATATTCTTGTTTTTAAAACACCTCAAAACGGGGTTATTTACTTTCTAAATCAAGAAATTAGTTTAAACAACACTGAATTTACCGAAGATCAATTTGATCTGAGCAACCCCTTACATCGATATTTATTAAGTTTATTGAGTCTTTCCCGATTATTAGAAACTTCCACTACTTTTTTGATAAATTCATCCGCACTAATCTCAAAATGTACTCTGTTAAAATTTGGCTTAGTTAATGTTAGCGATTTTTCCCATTACAGCGAGTCATGGCTAAACGCAGTCCTGCTTTTATCAATTGAATCTAAACTTACTGCGGTAACTCCCAGAAGAGAAATTACAGAAATTGAATGGACTGATGATCCGGAGATAATCGGTCAGTTTATTCCTAATATTTCTTGGCAAGATTTGTAAAGTGGCGTTGTCAGATCAGAATATGAAAGATGCAATGCAATCCTTGCTATCAAAGTAATTTGAGTTCCCATCTGATTCGGATCATCTTTCAATTTGACAACGCCCCGTTTTTGATCTTCTCTGCTTGGAGAAATTGCGATAAAATTAACGATCATAGCGATCAATAAAAAAATTTTATGGTTGTAACTGTTAATAATTCCCTGACAATAAGGGAATTTCTACAATTACCAGAAACTAAACCCCGCAAGGAATTTATTGACGGTCAAATTATTCCTAAACCGATGCTCCAAGGTAAACATAGCACTATTCAAGGTGATTTAGTTCCAGCTATTAACGCCAGTCTAAAACCCCAACGAATTGCCCGTGCCTATCCTGAATTGCGTTGTACTTTTGGCAGTCGTTCTCTAGTTCCTGATGTTTCAGTTTTTCTCTGGGAAAATATTCCTCGCGATGGCGAGGGAAAAGTATTAAATACTTTTGCGATCGCTCCTGACTGGTTGATTGAAATTCTCTCTCCCGATCAAAATCAGACTAAAGTTGTTAAAAATATTCTTTATTGTCTGGATCACGGCACTCAAATGGGTTGGTTAATCGACCCTGAAGAAGAAATTATCTTTGTTTATTTTAGTGATCGAACTATCGCTATTTTTGAATCAGAAAATGCTCTTTTACCCGTCCCCGCTTTTGCGACGAATTTTCAAATCACCCTCGGTCAATTATTTGACTGGTTAAGAGGTTAACGGATTATCAGTTACCAGTTATCAGTTACCAGTTATCAGATATGAGTTTTTAGTTTTCACATTTGGGTTATCAGTTCACTGATTACTGTTTGCTGTTTACTGATTACTGATCACTGATTACTGATCACTGATTACTGTTCACTGTTTAGCCGACACTTTGAAACAATTGTGACCAATCGAGATTGGGAGCATCTGAGGGAGCAACAATTTCGATAATTTTATTGTTAGCGGCGGGATAAAATAGGGATTCTACGCAAACGGAAGCCACTTTCGTGCGGGGAATATTGCCCTCGGACAGGGTATCTGCGGATGACATTTTAATTGCATTAAGATTATCCTCATTTTTAAGGCCGCCGGGGCGCACAATCGTATAGGTTAAGCCACTATTGATTAAATAGGCTTCCGCTTGTTTTTTCCAGAATAAAATTAACCAAAATAGATTGAGGGGGTGGAAAAAGTTGGATACACAGAGGGAAGTAACGAGAACAAAATGCTCGATTCCTTTCTTTTTTGCGGCATCGATGAGATTTTTAGTTCCCAAGTAATCTACTAACAAAGGTTCCGTGGGATTAAAACTCGGTCTGGCTCCCGTGGCGCATAGTAAAACGCTACAATCAGCGATTAGTGCCTCTAACTTATCGGCCTGTTGGACATCTCCGACGACGATTTCCACCCCTGCGGGCAAAATTTCTGCCGCTTTCTCTGGGTTTCTCACCAAAGCGCGTACGGGAATCTGACGTTCGACTAATTGGGCAACTATTCTCCGTCCTGTTTCCCCCGTAGCTCCTGCTACAAATGCTTTCATCGCTTCTTGACCTCATGGTTTTTAACAATACGTTACACTAATCTCAATTCTACAAATTTCCCTGATCCTTTGGCAGTTAATCCCCAACTGTTTCTAGCACTATCATTTTCCAGGTTTTAAGTCATGCAGCATCCCCCCATTAACTCCCTAGCTCTCGAATCTGTAGAAGTCAAAGAAGACAATCAATTTCTCGGTTTTCAAACCCATTTTGCCGGGTGCATGGATATGTATAGCAATCAGGACAAGGTTGCCGATTATCTCCGCGCTCACGAAGGTTGGTTTTGTCGTTGTGCCGAACCGATGAAAACTCTGCCCTTCGGTGACAATGGTTATATTATCACCATCGGTAAATATGGAGCTTTTGGCTATGAACTAGAGCCGAAGATTGCTGTAGTTCTTGATCCTCCCGTCAATGGAGTCTATCATACTCGCAGTGTCCCCATTCCCGATCAACCGTTTTTGGGCTATCTAGTGGATTATCAGGCAATTATGAAACTAGAGGAAATGCCGCTATCTTCTCCTAGTCGGGAAATTCAGGCAATTTTTCGGCAACGGGGACGGGATATTCCGGCGGTTATCACCCAAGTCACCTGGGAACTACAGATGGATGTTATGGTTAAGTTTCCCAAGTTTGTTTATAAAATTCCCCGTTCCATTCTCCAAAAAACCGGTGATAAACTGTTGACGCAAATTGTTCGCCAAGTTTCCCCCCGCTTAACCTACAAAGTGCAAGAGGATTTTCACTCTAGCTTCAATTTACCCCTACCCCCCGCCTCCAGTCGTCTTTTCTATCGTCTGGACTCCTCCGAGGGTGGGTTGCTTGCTTAGGGTTTGGGAGGCCTGTTGTTGTGTCTGTCAACAGTAAGCAGTAGAGCTTGCTGATGGGAAACCAAGGAAAAATAAAGATTTGCTAACGGTGCTGGTCAGTCTAAGCTAGAATTATTAAGAAATGTTTACTTGTAAAAATAAACCTAAAACTACTTCAATATTTTATGTCTCTGCCTATCCGTAACGTTGCTATCATTGCTCACGTTGACCACGGGAAAACCACCCTCGTCGATGCACTCCTCAAACAGTCGGGAATCTTTCGAGAAGGGGAAGATGTACCCACCTGCGTCATGGATTCCAATGACCTCGAAAGAGAACGCGGTATCACCATCTTGGCCAAAAACACCGCCGTTCGTTACCAAGACACCCTGATTAACATCGTCGATACTCCCGGTCACGCCGACTTTGGTGGCGAAGTGGAACGGGTTTTAGGTATGGTAGATGGTTGTATCCTGATTGTCGATGCTAACGAGGGGCCGATGCCCCAAACCCGTTTTGTGCTGAAAAAAGCCCTAGAAAAGGGATTAAGACCGATTGTCGTCGTCAATAAAATCGATCGCCCTAACGTCGATCCTAACCTAGCCGTGGACAAAGTTTTCGATCTGTTTGTGGAACTGGGTGCTGATGACGACCAATGTGATTTTACTACTCTGTTCGCTTCGGGGATGCAAGGATTCGCCAAAGAAAGTCTCGAAGAGGAAAACAAAGATATGCAGCCCCTCTTTGAGGCGATTTTACACCACGTTCCACCACCGGCTGGGGACGTTAACAAACCCCTACAGCTGCAAGTAACCACCCTCGATTACTCAGAATACTTAGGACGCATCGTTATCGGCCGCATCCACAACGGCGTAATTAAAGCCGGTCAACAGGCCGCTTTAGTAAAGGATACGGGCGCGATTGTCAAGGGTAAAATAACAAAACTTCTTGGTTTTGAGGGTCTCAAACGGGTGGAACTAAACGAAGCCAGCGCCGGTAATATCGTTGCTGTGGCTGGTTTTGCCGACGCTAACATCGGGGAAACGGTAACTTTAGCCGATGACCCGCAAGCTTTACCCCTAATTAAAGTCGATGAACCGACCCTACAAATGACCTTCTCGGTGAACGATTCTCCTTTTGCCGGTCAGGAAGGCACTTTTGTCACCTCGCGGCAAATTCGCGATCGTCTAATGCGAGAATTAGAAACTAACGTCGCTCTGCGGGTGGAAGAAAGTGATTCTGCCGAGAAATTCCTAGTTTCGGGACGGGGAGAACTGCATTTAGGCATTCTCATCGAAACCATGCGTCGGGAAGGCTACGAATTCCAAGTATCGCAGCCGCAAGTTATCTATCGGGAAATTAACGGTCAACCCTGCGAACCCTACGAATACCTCGTTTTAGATGTACCCGAAGAAGCGGTGGGTTCGAGTATCGAACGTCTCGGCCAACGGAAAGGGGAAATGCAGGATATGCAGACGGGCAGCAATGGCCGTACTCAATTGGAATTCGTGATTCCGGCCCGGGGTTTAATCGGTTTCCGAGGCGAATTTATCCGTCTGAGTCGCGGTGAAGGGATTATGAACCATAGTTTTCTGGAATATCGTCCTTTCTCCGGGGAATTAGCCACCCGTTACAATGGCGTGATTACTGCCTTTGAGGAAGGAGTCGCCACTTTCTACGCCCTCAAAAACGCCGAGGACCGGGGAGTATTCTTTATTACTCCGGGGACAAAAGTGTACAAAAACATGATTATCGGCGAAAGCAACCGGCCCCAAGACGTGGAGATCAATATCTGCAAAACTAAACAGTTAACTAACCATCGTTCCGCCACCGGGGATGAATTGGTTCAGTTACAATCCCCCGTGGATATGAGTCTCGAACGCGCCCTCGAATACATCGGACCGGATGAGTTGGTAGAAATTACCCCGAAATCGATCCGTCTGCGTAAATTACCGGTGAAAAAGTTAGCCAAACGTTGATGATCTCAATTGGTTATGATCGAGATCTAACAAAGAAATCCACTCAGATTTTCAACAAAACTGAGATGATAGAAAAAAGTGCCTTGAGTTTGAGGGTAAAGAATCTGCTGTGAGCTATTCTGCTACTTTGATGCGACATCCGATGTTTCCCGCCGCGTCGGACAGCAATCGTCTCCGTCTCTTTTCGGGATCCGCTAATGTATCTCTTGCCCAAGAGGTGGCCCGTTATCTGGGCATGGATGTGGGTCCGATGATTCGTAAACGTTTCGCCGATGGTGAATTGTACATCCAGATTCAGGAATCGATCCGCGGCTGTGATGTCTATTTAATTCAACCCTGTTGCAATCCCGTCAACGATCATTTGATGGAATTGTTGATCATGATTGATGCCTGTCGTCGTGCTTCTGCCCGACAAATTACCGCCGTAATTCCCTATTATGGTTATGCTCGCGCCGATCGCAAAACCGCTGGACGGGAATCGATCGCCGCTAAACTGGTGGCTAATCTGATCACGGAAGCGGGGGCAAGTCGCGTGTTGGCCATGGATTTGCATTCAGCCCAAATTCAAGGTTATTTCGATATTCCCTTCGATCACGTCTATGGTTCCCCAGTGGTGGTGGACTATCTTCTCAGTAAACAATTACCCGATATCGTCGTGGTTTCTCCCGATGTGGGTGGGGTGGCTAGGGCGCGGGCTTTTGCCAAAAAACTCAGTGATGCTCCCCTCGCAATTATTGACAAACGCCGGCAAACCCATAATGTGGCGGAAGTGATGAACTTGATCGGCGATGTTAAGGATAAAACGGCGGTTTTAGTCGATGATATGATCGATACGGCTGGTACGATCGCTCAAGGGGCGCAGTTACTGAAAGCCAAGGGGGCGCGACAGGTTTATGCTTGTGCCACCCATCCGGTTTTTTCTGGTCCGGCGATCGAGCGTTTATCCAGTGGTATAGTCGAGGAAGTGATCGTTACTAACACGATTCCCGTCCCCCAAGAACATCTTTTCCCGCAGCTGAAAGTCTTGCCGGTTGCCCCGATTCTGGGGGAGGCAATATGGCGCATCCATGAGGACAATTCCGTGAGTAATATGTTCAAATAGATGCTCGAATCCCCCTAGTTTTAGGGGGAATTTTTATATTTATTTTCTTGACATTAATGCTATTTTGTGGCAGCGTCGGGGTTGTCAAGTCCTCCCAGACGATCGAAGGGCCAAAAACGCACCACGGCGCGACCGATTAAGTTTTCTCGGGGAACAAAGCCCCAAGCGTGGGAATCATAACTATTATTGCGATTATCGCCCAAAACCAGATATTGATCGGGGGGAACTGTCACTGGTCCGAAAGTATAATTAGGTTCTTCGGCAATATACTTTTCCGCTAAAGCTTTACCATTGACGTAAACTAGACCGTTTTTGACTTGCACCTTATCCCCCGGCAGTCCAATCACCCGTTTAATAAAAGCATCCTGAAAATTTTGGGCTTTCAGAGCGGCTGTCGGACTAAAAACCACTATATCACCCCGTTCTGGCTTCTGAAAATGATAGCTAACTTTCTCGATAATTAGGCGATCGTTAATCTGGAGAGTGGGTTCCATGGAAGAAGAGGGAATATAACGGGCCTCAGCCACAAAAGTGCGGATGCCAAAAGCCAAAATTCCAGCCGTGACAATGGTTTTGACTGCTTCTAGCCAAGGGTTTTCTTGGGGGACGGGAGGAGGAGAGGGTTTTTCGGATTTATGGTTCAAGCTTTCAGCCATAGAATTTTAACTTTTTATAAGGATTAAGCCAATACGCTCTTTAATGTTCTAGTTTAGTGATAGTAGCAGCGTAGATAATATTTTAAGACAATTTTCCCACACCTACCGGATCACTGTTAATTTGTCAAGGCCGCATCCTGCTGCCCGAAGGGGAATTTCCTCGGGGGTAGAAAACGGTGATGTAGTCTGTCAAAAAGTAGAGTTTTTCGCCGCTATTAAAGTAAAAGCTTGAGAATTCGAGGATTGAACCCCTAATCTCGCTTAAAAGTATCTTCAACGTCACTACCAGATCCATGTTTGCACAAATTCCCGAACGTTCGATGCACTATCTGCGATGGGTTGTTACCATCGCTTGGTTAATTCTGATATTTTCTCTGTTTTTTGACCCGATTTCGGCACAATTAACCGATCCTAACAATCTTGCTAGTCCCCTGAGAGTTGATCCCCATGTGTGTACTAAAGTCCAGGGAGTTTGCCTACCCCAATCCTCCTATCAGTTAGCTGCGCCGATTTTTTGGGGAATAGTGGTTCCTAGTAGCATTTTTATCTTATTAGTTTTCGGTCACGAACTCTGGCGGCGTATCTGTCCTTTATCCTTTCTTTCTCAAATACCGCGCGCTTTGGGTAAACAGCGTCAGAAAAAACAGACCGATAAATCGGGAAAAGTCCGCTATGAAATCTATAAAGTGCCGAAAAACTCTTGGTTAGCTCGGAATTATCTCTATCTACAATTAAGTCTGTTATTTTTGGGTTTATGCGGACGGATTCTCTTTGATAATTCCGATCGCTTAGTCTTAGGCAGCTTTTTAATCTTTACTATTCTAGTGGCGATCTTTGTTGGTTATTGGTATGGGGGCAAATCTTGGTGTAACTATTTCTGTCCCATGAGTCCAGTTGAAAGGATTTACGGTGAACCGAGGGGTTTACTGAATAGTACCGCTCACGAAGACAGTCGCGGTGGGATTACTCAATCTATGTGTCGTATTGTCCGGGAAGATGGTAGCGAACAAAGTGCCTGTGTTGCCTGTCAGAGTCCCTGTATCGATATCGATGCGGAAAGATCCTATTGGGATGGGATTACTAAGAGAGAGCGCCAATGGCTTTATTATGGTTATTTTGGCTTAATTTTTGGCTATTCTATCTATTATTATCTCTATTCTGGCAATTGGGACTATTATTTCTCTGGAGCTTGGGCGCACGAAGAAAATCAACTAGAAGCACTCTTTAAACCGGGTTTTTACCTTGCAGGTCAGGCAATTGCGATTCCGAAGTTGGTAGCTGTCCCTTTGACTTTGGCAATCTGCACTTTTTTGGGTTACTTTCTCGGTAAAAAAGTTGAAAATGCCTACAAAGTCTATAGAATCCGCCAAAAGTCACCCTTACCGACCGAAATTATCCGTCACCGAGTCTTTGCTGTCGGAACTTTTCTGATTTTCAATTTCTTCTTTATTTTCGCTGGTCGTCCTTGGATTAATCTTTTGCCGGAAATTTGGCATTATTTCGCTAGTATTTTACCGGCGGTTTTGAGTAGTTTATGGTTACATCGCACTTGGACAAGAAATCCGGGTCTTTACCAACGGGAAGGACTAGCGGGAAGATTGCGTAAACAGTTAGGTAAACTCGATCTCGATACGGCTAAATATCTCGATCGGCGATCGCTGGATGCTTTGCACGCGGATGAAGTCTATGTGTTGGCCAAGATACTGCCGGATTTCACCCACCAGAAGGGTTTAAAAGCCTATAAAGCCGTGTTAAAAGAGGCTTTGGAGCAGGGATATACTGACTTCGGCCACAGCCTCGAAATCCTAGAACAAATGCGCTTAGAGTTGACGATTACCGAGGCCGAACATCAGGCAATTTTAACAGAGTTGAGTGTGGAATCGGCCGAACTTCTCGATCCAGAAAAGCAGTATAGTCGCGAGGATTGGTTGCGTTTGCAGAGCTATCGCGATGCTTTGTTAGAAAGTTTGTTGGTGACATGGAAAAAAGACCCCGATCACAAGGTGGGATCGGAATTACTGGAAGTGTTGACCGGTAAGGGTTCCAGGGAGGCGATCAAGCATTTGTTGACGGAATTGCCGGCCGCAGAAACGGAAACTGTCGAGTCTTTGCGTCGCCAGTACAGAATTACCAGTCAGGAGGAGGAAACCATTCTCCATCGTCCTCTGGCCCATCAATTATGGCAGAATATCGCCCGCGCTTTTCAGGTCTTTGATCGTCTATCTTTTAGTAGTGAGAGCGATCGTGATCAACAGGAAAGAATTTTATTGGCAAGATTCCAGCTATTCGATAGTGATGGTTCGGGACAAATTAGCCTTGAGGATTTGAAAGCTTGTATTGAGGCGATCAAACCGGGGGTGACAGACAAGGAAATCGAAGCTATGTCAAAGCAGGCCGATACCGGTCGCGATAATCAGATTAGTTTTCCGGAATTTCGCAACCTACTCCACCAATTCCATAAATAGGGTCTGCTGAAAAAGTTTTTCGTGGGGGTAGGGTGTAGGGTGTGGGGTGTGGGGTGTGGGGTTTTACCCATTTTCAGGGGGTCAATTACCTAATTTTCAGGGAAAAAGTACCTCAATTTTACCCCCGATCACTCCAATGGTCAGCACTTTTTGAGGGGAAAAAAGTCTAAAAGCCTTATCCAACAAGGTTTTTAGATTTATTCAGCAAACCCTAAATAAACTGTCTTCAGTTAAGGAGTCTTGATTTTCCCGGACTCCTTTTTTTCTTTAAAAAAATAGCTGTTCGCAGGCAGGCACGGATTCCCATTATACTAGAAAGTATAAGGCAAGTTGAGGGCTTTTGTCAAGCTTTTTTAAGCAACTTTCTTCTATTTGTCCATCTACACTTCACAATAAACCGCGATAGCGGATAAAAACGAGGATTACTGCCCAGGAACCTAAAGCTACTTTAACGGCGACTAAAATATTTAGTATAGGTAAAATGCCGCCACTAAATAGCGCCCCTAATTCCCCGTGGGGTAACTCAAATCCTGAGAGAGTAATAGCGGCTAAAACAATAAAAACTAAGACGGAAATTTTCTCCCATGTTGCCGCTTGCCAACGGCGATAAATTGCTTGCATCCATTCGGGAGAGGAGGTAATGGCTATTAAGCCAATTGCCGTACCTCCGGCGACTCCGGCGGCAAAACCTCCCCCCGGACTTAAATGGCCGCGGATAGCTAATTCAATGCCCACTAAAGCGGCAATTGTTGCCCCTAAACGGGCTAAAATAATTGAAGGTTGGTCAGTAAATTGATGGATTTTACTGGCGGGTTTTTCGGTGGCTAAAAGAAAATTTGCCCCCATAATGGCAATGGTAAAAACAATCACTTCATAGATGGTATCGTAGAGACGATTACGGAAAATCACCACCGAAACCGCATTAGGAACACCACCGTCGCGCACTAGGGATTCAACAATTTCTAAGGATGATACAGAGGAAGCAGTATTCGGAATAATTACCATTTTGACAGCGAAGGCAATGGCGGCTAGAGTATAAATCCATTTCATTAGTGTTTCTCCTCTAATTTTGGGGTTTCAATACAAGTTAAAATCGTGTTTGCTGCCGTTAATTCATTTTTAAAAATATCGTAGAGATAGGGTAATCTAATTGTGGTTTCGTAGGGGATAGTTTCCGGATTGTCTTGACGGATACAGACGGCATGAATATCTTTATCCATAAGTGCCTGTTGCAAAGCTTGTTTATCACTGTAGGCAACTAATTCTAAACGCATAAAACGTTTACTTAAAACCGTTTGTAGTTGAGTTTTTAACTGTTCTAAAACTGTATCGGTTTCCTCGGCAATTACTCCTAAACGCATCACTAAAGAGGAACGAATCGCCACCGCGTAGAGAGTTACGGCTAACATGGTTCCCATTAAAGCTTCGGTTAAAGACACATCTGCTGCCCCTAATAAAGCATAAACTAAAGCGGCTATTGCCCCTAAAACCCCACGAATTACTAGAGCTTGGTAGGGATTGGATTGTAACATTACCATCGCCGCAGTTAAAGGCAAGAGGGCAACAATAACATAGAGATAACTTTCATTCATCTTTAATTTTACTCTCGCTCGCTAGAAGTATAAGCTAAAACGTAGCCTAACATGGTGTTCCAGATAGCTAAGGAAATTATTGCCAATAATAATAAAGGCCAATTTTGGGGAACTTTCAAAAGTAGCCCGAAAATAATCGCCATGGAACCTAATGTATCAGCCACAGATAGACCGTGTAATTTATATAATACCGAGCGCTTGTCTAAAAGATGCGCCGTTCCCCAAAACCAGAAAAAAACTCCGATAGCGATGCAGATATAACTCAAAATGTTAATCATGATTCGTTCAGTCGTTTAAGAATTTGTGCTAATAACATAAAGCCGGCATTACCGACACTGAGAATAATCACTGCTACCACTCCAATCATCCAATCATCCCGCAGAACTGACACTACTAGAATAATAATCGATGATTTACTGGAAGCACTGGCAAAGGCGGCCATTTTTTGCCAGATGTCATCATTTTTTGCCACTTCATAAAGGGGAATTAATAGGGCGACAATCATGGCAATGAGAACAATATTCATCCCTGTTTACTCCGTTTAATTAGATGAACTTCATAACCCTCATTTTCCTTGTATTCGGTGACGATAGTTTTCGGGGTAAAAGTAATGAGAAATATGTCCCAAAAAGCCAAT
Organism: Microcystis sp. M113S1; assembly: GCF_020246945.1. Taxonomy (NCBI): domain Bacteria; kingdom Bacillati; phylum Cyanobacteriota; class Cyanophyceae; order Chroococcales; family Microcystaceae; genus Microcystis; species Microcystis sp. M113S1. The sequence continues at coordinate 18,864 of NZ_JADBSA010000304.1, forward strand.
CTGGGTGAACGTTTACCTGAAATTCTCTCTAAAATAATTTCTTCTTCCTTGTGGGGACGAAAGATAATTTCAAACGCTTCCATATAAGCTTGGGGAATAGCCATCAAAACTTTAATTATTACCTTTAACCAATCGCCTAAAGTTTCGCTAGAGGCGAAATTACGAGGCAAAAGAAAAGCAATAGCTACCCCGATCATAATATTAGCAGGTGTGAAATTAGCGGTGAGCAAAAACCACATAGTTAAACGCAGAATTATATGTCCAATCATGCTAAAACCATCCAAAACAATAGAACTAACATTACACTCATCATGCCGACGAGATTATCAAATTGTTCCAAGGATCGCGATAATTTCAGGGATAACTTTTTGAAAACTCCCAGATATAACCACCACCCCGCACCGATGACCGCTAAAGCTTTGATAATATTGGGTAGATTATAAGCTTCCACATAGACGGCATTGGATAAAAATAGGGCGGCAAGGAGCAGAATTATTGCTATCCAGAAACCGATAGTTAGCTTCTGTTTACTTTCGCCACCTGCGTGGGGTAAAAAGATAAATTTAGCAAAGGAAATCGCCGTCCCCACCGCCACAAGATTGATCATAATCTCTTGCCAGGGGACTAAATTTTTCATCGTTAACGCTTTCGCCCCAAAACCGGATAATAAGGGGAATCCAGAGATAGAAAAACTAGCAACCACTAGGGCAATCCAGAGGGAATTAGGGAGCGATTGTTGCTGTAATTCTTTAAAATTGCGACTGGGTAAAACTCCCGCTAACAGAAATAGGCAAGATTTAACTAAACCGTGGGTAAGGGTATAAAAACCACTGACTACCGGGGCGGCTAAAATAAAACCTAATTGGGAAATAGTATGGAAGGCTAACATCCGCTTGCTATCCTTTTCAAACACTGCATAGGATACGCCAAAAATCGCCGTTAGCACCCCGAAAAGCCGAATTAGGACATCCAAATCCTCTAGGATTAAAGCACAGCGCAGGAGGGGAAAAATGCCAGCTTTTACCACCACCCCCGACATCAGCGCCGAGACGGAGGTTTCCGATTCCGAGTGTGTCATCGGTAGCCATAATCCCGAGACAAAGATTCCCCCTTTGACTAATAATCCCATGAAGATTAAAGCCAAGGCTTCGGGAGGTGCGTCCTTTAAACCGGCAAAAGCAAAGGAATTATTGGCTTTATAGACTAAAACTGCGCCAATAAGGTAAAATAACATCGCCACATTGCTGATAAACAGATAACGCAGGGCAACCCAGAGAGAGCGATCGCTGCGAGGATAGGCAATCACCAGAAAAGCGGCAATACTAATTACTTCTAGGGCAACGTAAACGCTAATAAAATCTTCACAGACGAAGACAGAGTTAATACTGCCGTGGAGAATGATAGCTTGAGCGTAAAAAAAGGCGGTTTTGCTACTTTCCCAGTTATAAAAGATCACCGCCATCGTCACCAGGGCATTGGTGAGGATAAAATAGGCACTTAACTGATCGGCTACCAGTTTCACGCCATAGTTATCCAGTAGGTTGAGGGTTATGGGGGAGGATTGGCTAAATAAAAGGAGAGAATAGGCGAGAGAGATAATAGTGGTGGCGAGAGCCAGATATTTGTCTAATCGCGGCAGTAAATAGATGATAAAGCCGATCAAAAAGGGTAAACTTATCCAAGCGATCGTTAAAGTATTCATGGTGTATTATTCTTCTCAATCTCAGCACTGTCTAGGGTGGGGTTATCTTTGGCTAATTTCATTACTCCCACCAGCATTAACGCCTGAATGGAAAAACCGATGACGATCGCTGTTAAAATCACTGCTTGGGGTACAGGATCAGCGTAATTTTGCTGTTTAACTGTACCGAGGATGGGAGTAAATAAACCGTCACGGGAAGCTATCACCACATAGTAGGCGATAACGCCCGTACTCATGACATCCATGGCGATAATCTTCATGATTAAGTTTTTTTTCAGGAATGTTCCCAAAAATCCGCACAAAACGGTGGCGAATACAAACAACTCTAGGAGGGGAATCGTCACTGGGCTTCTTGATTAGATTTGGTTATGAGTCAAAATATTTCTTCTAATTATCCTCGATCGAGTCCCAATTGATCAAAAAATTCTCAAGATTATGGGGGAATTTTTCAGGTGTAAATAGATTGTCTTGGATCTATAATTATTATTGAAAAAATGAAAGCAAGCAATTTCGCTTTAACAATGTATATCTTGCCAGAGGGGGCAATGATTAACGTTTTGAAAATCTTTGATATTTTTGGTGGCAATAATAACCTGACGATTGGGATATTTTTCTTTGAGTAGAGACCATTGAGCCGATAGGATACAATCTATATCAATATTTTCTTTAACTTTGTTTGGTTGACCTATTGCTCTCAACTCAGCCCAAAGATCAGCGGCTTTTTGTAGTAAAATAAAACTGACTTTCTGAAACTCAATTACATTCCTTAACTTATCTAATTCTTGCACGCTTTTACTTTTTATCCTAATCAATTCTCGTCTAACCTCATAATCACATAGATCAGATGAAGTCAGACAAGCTCCTCTTGCCAGCAGACGATAAAACCATTCGGTACATTGATAAACTTCTGTAAATAACTTTTGATCTTCTGGCCAGTCTTCACCGATCGGGGTTACAAATAAGCTTAAAATGTTAGAGTCCAGAATTACAATCACTCTTTCCATCCCATCCCTGAACTTTTCTCAGATTTTCTAATTTTTCTAAGCGAGATTTTGCTCAGGGCATATACAATTAATTTTTCTGGCTCTTCTGGGTTGACTGGGTTTGCTGCCGCTTACGCTGTCACCATTTTAGATTTGATATCGGGTGCTGCTGGCTCAAAATGCAGCACTTAATTTCATCTGCTTTGTCTCCTTAATAAAATCCGCCTAACGGTTCAAATCAGCGGCGGCAGATAACTTTGAACTCAGCACCAACAGCTTTTAACCGTCCGCTGCATTTGAGTTGTTATCTGTCTGTTTTAGGTTTTAATTTAGGGCAGATTTATCAAGACGGTTACTCTTAAGCCTGGAGCCGACTTCTCAAGATATTAATTACTACTGGAGTGAAAGGTTCCATATGATCTTGCTGAGGTTGTGATAGGTCACTGATTAATATATTTAATATTTCATCATCCTCTAAGCCGTCATCTGGATTTATATGATTTGCCCATAATAAAGCATTAGACAATTGCTTCCGTTTTTCGATCAGAGCACGGTTATTTGTCTCATGGTCACCCAAATTTAAAACTCGAATCGTGACAGCTGCCCGATCGCTCAATCCTTCTACCCGTCCACTAATTTTGAATCGTAGTTCTGTTTCACATTCTGTCATCAGGGGAGTTAGGGGTAGGTGTTGAGATTTATGTGCATCACCGCATTGATTGGGGGTATTACAACTAGCAACAATATTTGAAAAGTCGAGCGTACGTTTAGGATTTAGCTTTTGAGCTTCTAAATGCTCATTATGGCAAGCATTAATTTCTTTGATTTGCTGGCAGCAATAGGCACAAAGATAAAACTGCTCATTAAGAGCATAGTCTCGAATCTTTGCCCGAACGACTATCCCCTCGTCTGTTTTATCGAAAATTTGGGTTAAAACCCCGTCCTTTGAGGACGGCTTTAAGCTACAATGGAAAAAGCGATAACCAAGCTAAAAACTGAACCTTGACAACAGATAGTAAGGGGTTTCGTTCAGAAAAGACTTCAAATTCGGCCTTGAACGAGTAAAACTTTCTAGGAAATAAGGTTGA
>NZ_JADBSA010000305.1:0-2542 GCF_020246945.1 Microcystis sp. M113S1
GAAACTGTCAAAAAATCTTTATCGACTAGAACCCATCAGTGCAAGTGTGGGTGTGTTTTGGATAGGGATGAAAACGCCGCAATCAACATCCTTAAAAGGGGACTAAGTACGGTAGGGCATACCGGAACCTTCGATGCTCGACCCAATAAACGCTTGGGGAGAGAATACCTCTACTTTTTCAGAAGCAATTCTGTCTTTCGCAAGTAATCTCTGTGAACCAAGAATCCCCGTCTCTTTAGAGCGGGGAGTGTCAACGACTACTGTAATACTACCAAAAAGGTTCGGATACCTACACTATCGAGAAAGCGGGGTTATTTTGCACTATAGAGATAACAAAGGAACTGATAGGGGTGGGTATCGCCTAAAAACCGAGTACAGTTCCGATTCTAGAAGTCACTATAGTTGTATCGGAGCAGCACAAAGATTATGGGAAAAGTAGTTGGAATTGACTTAGGGACGACTAACTCCTGCGTCGCGGTTATGGAAGGGGGCAAACCCACCGTTATCGCCAACGCCGAAGGATTTAGAACCACGCCCTCAGTCGTCGCCTACGCCAAAAATGGCGAGCGCCTAGTAGGACAAATCGCCAAACGTCAAGCGGTAATGAACCCGCAAAATACCTTTTATTCCGTCAAACGCTTCATCGGCAGGAAATTCAACGAAGTTACCAACGAAGCCACAGAAGTATCCTACAAAACTCTCCAAGACGGCAACGGCAACGTTAAATTAGACTGTCCTGCCCAGGGCAAACAATTCGCCCCCGAAGAAATTTCCGCCCAGGTACTGCGGAAACTGGTGGAAGATGCCAGTAAATACCTCGGCGAAACCGTTACCCAAGCAGTCATCACCGTACCCGCTTATTTTAATGACTCCCAACGTCAAGCCACCAAAGATGCCGGTAGAATTGCTGGGATTGAAGTTCTCCGCATTATCAACGAACCCACTGCCGCCTCTCTTGCCTACGGATTAGACAAAAAAGCTAACGAAACCATTCTCGTTTTTGACTTGGGTGGGGGAACCTTTGACGTATCGGTTCTAGAAGTGGGTGATGGTGTCTTTGAAGTTCTCGCTACCTCTGGAGATACTCATCTCGGTGGTGATGACTTCGATAAAAAAATCGTCGATTATTTAGCCGGAGAATTCAAAAAAGTTGAAGGAATAGATCTCCGTCAAGATAAACAAGCCCTGCAACGTCTCACAGAAGCGGCAGAAAAAGCCAAAATTGAACTTTCTAGCGTTACCCAAGCGGAAATTAACCTGCCCTTCATCACCGCTACCGCCGAAGGACCAAAACACCTAGATACCACTTTAACCAGAGCTAAATTCGAGGAAATTTGCGCTGATTTAATCGATCGCTGTCGGATTCCCGTCGAAAATGCCATCCGTGATGCCAAAATCAATAAATCTGCCCTCGATGAAGTGGTTCTCGTCGGTGGTTCAACCCGGATTCCCGCCGTTCAGGAATTAGTTAAAAAAGTTCTGGGCAAAGATCCTAACCAAAGCGTTAACCCCGATGAAGTGGTAGCCGTCGGCGCTGCTATTCAAGGCGGTGTCCTCGCCGGTGAAGTCAAAGATATTCTTCTGCTTGATGTTTCGCCCCTGTCTTTGGGTGTGGAAACCCTCGGCGGTGTGATGACGCGGATTATTACCCGCAACACCACTATTCCCACTAAAAAATCGGAAGTTTTCTCCACAGCAGTAGATGGACAAACTAACGTGGAAATCCACGTCCTGCAAGGGGAACGGGAAATGGCTAAAGATAACAAGAGTTTGGGAACTTTCCGACTCGATGGTATCCCTCCCGCTCCTCGTGGTGTGCCTCAAATCGAAGTGGTCTTCGACATCGATGCTAACGGTATTTTAAATGTCACCGCTAAGGATAAAGGTACAGGAAAAGAACAATCGATCAGCATCACCGGCGCTTCTACCTTGCCCCAAAATGAAGTGGAACGCATGGTTAATGAGGCAGAATCGAACGCCTCGGTCGATAAGGAACGTCGCGAACGCATTGAACGCAAAAATCAAGCTGATTCCCTCGTTTATCAAGCTGAGAAGCAGTTGGAAGAGTTAGGCGATAAGGTTCCTCCATCTGAGAAAAATAAAGCCCAGGCATTGATTAAAGATCTGAAAGAAGCGATCGCTCAAGACGACGATAGTAAGATCAAAACCATCCTACCGGAATTACAACAAGCCCTCTACGCGATCGGTAGCAGTATGTATCAGCAAGGAGTCCCTAGTAATCCCCCCGGTGGCAATGATGACAATGGCCCCTCTGGTGGTGCTGGTGGCGGCGATGATGTCATCGATGCGGAATTCTCCGACGCTAAATAAAAATTAAGTTCTTAGCTTCGGGAAGGACACAAGTTAACTTGTGTCCTTTTTTTGTTGCAGCTTTCTTACAGTTGACATCCTCGCCGCCGTAAAACGGACGGCGATTCCTCACCACGCCACCTTTTTAGAATGGTCGCTGAATGGGGTTGACGCTTCACGGGATGCTGCTTCTTTAACAGAAGTCTTACGCTTTCCTCTACGTCCGTTTAAA
>NZ_JADBSA010000306.1:0-17445 GCF_020246945.1 Microcystis sp. M113S1
CAGGGCTTGCGGTGTCAGTCTGTAGAGCGACCATAAGACCAGAACAGAGTAAATCTGTTAAGGCAGGTGCGAAAAATCCTTCGGGAAAGAAGCAGAAACCCAAATCGTGAGGTTTGGGAATCGCCGTCCGTTTTACGGCGGCGAGGATGTCAATCTATAGCTTATTTTACAGCAAATTCAGTATAGGGTCGAATATGTTCGGGTTTAAAGGCAAGGACAATTTGCTCTTTAGGAATACCAGCGGCTAATAAATCAGTGGCAATACCGTCTTCGGTTCCGTCTCGTTGTATCCAGATTTTACCATTAATAATTTGTAAATGCAGTAAACAGCCATGTACTCTTTCTCGGTTATCCCAACCTTCTAAGAGAATTAGATAGTTATCAGAGTCTTTGTCAATAATGAGGAGGCGGTTTACCTCTCCAGTAGCATAGCGCAAGTTTGCATAATAACGGAGAGATTCAATAATAATTTTTCTCATTTTTTCTAAACTATCCATCTTAAAATAACCTCCTCAATTTCGTCAAAAATCAATAATCTTAATCGTTTATTGTCTAATAAAACTTGACCAATAGGATCTTCAAAAATATCGGCAAAAGCTTGTTGATGAATTGCTAAATATAAAGTTCTTTCAGATTTTAGTTTTGTCAATAAATCATAGTATAAAATATATTGTCCTAATGCTTTTTCTAAGTCATCGATAGATGATTTGCCAACAAAACTTTTAATTTCAATGGCAATTTTTTGATTGTCTTTTTCGGCGGCAATAATTTTTTCTGCTCCCAAGTCAATATATAAATCTCTTTTTCCCCAGCGAATAATTAGGGGGTCATGGGTAATTGTCCAGCCATCTTTGTCTAAGGCAGTTCTCACGGTATCATGATAAATATCTTTTGCTGGCATTTTTATTATAACTGGCGAGACATTTGGTAAAAATCAGGTTGATGATTCATCTTCAAACTCCACATTAGTGAGCAAGATGCTCACATTACTATTTTCATCATACCGAAATAGATGAATATCGGTATAGAAGTTAGACAGGGTTTGACACATTCTAATGCAAGTAAGCATCTGTTCGGGAGTGGGTATCATTATTGATGGCTTTTTCCTCCAATTTACGAGTTTATACTTGTAATAAGTATAGCATAATACTGGATTGAAACAGCTAATTTAGTGCCTTAGATTTAACCCACATTCCGCACCCTAAAGTGTCACATTGAAAATTTTATCCAAATCGTCAAAACGATTGCTGGCTCTGAATTACAGGCTAATTTGTTTGTCTAGCAGATGCACAATTAGCCCTAAAAATCTGATAGCTCTGATACCAAATTATTGAGATAAACTCTCATTAAGCTGGCGATCGCTGACTAGAGTGTGACACTTCATAATTCTTAGTAATCGCTAAAAGTTTTACTATACAAGGGCTAGAGCAACTTTTGATTTCAACGACTAGGGTGCGGAATGTGGGATTTAAGAGAATGCGAGCATCCTGCTCGCTAATTATTCAGGTAGTCTGCTGGCTAGATGTTATATACTAAGCCAGAGCATTGGCACAAGCAATAACTGTTAACTGTTCACTGAATAAACCGTCCTCGACGACGCAACTACCCGCAGCCCGATGTTGTAGGTCCTGCTGACGGGGTAGTTGCGGTGGCGGGTGGCAGAACGGCAGTGTTGCGGGTTGTAGCTCCACGAACCACCGCGCAGCAGCCGATAATTATTCTCGTTCTCACTCAGCCAGGCACTGCCATCATCAGGCGCACCCTCATAACTATCATGCCAGTGGTCTGCACACCATTCCCAAACATTCCCGTGCATATCGTAGAGTCCATAACTATTCGCCGCTTGAAACCTTCCTACGGGAGTCGTCCTTCCACGAGCGGTTTCTGCATAATTCGCCAAAGCTGGGTCAATTTTCTGCCCAAAATGATAGGGAGGATAGGCCGGATTTTGGATTTTGGATTTTAGATTTTGGATTGATTCTTCACTGATAACTGACCTACAGGCATGTTCCCACTCAGCTTCACTGGGTAAGCGGTATTGATATCCTTGGCCTTTTTCCAGAGACCAGCGCGATAGCCTCTGGCAGAATTCTACCGCCTCATACCAAGTGATAGATTCCACAGGTCGGCGAAGGTCGCCTTTAAATTGTGAGGGATCTGGATTGAGATCTAGTTCAACTTTGGGGAAAGAAGAAGCCACCACCCACCAGTAGGACTGAGTTATTGGATACCTACTGATGAGGAAGGGAGAAACCTTGACTTTGTGTTGCGGACGCTCATTTGGATATGCCCCTTCTTCCCCTTCAGGGGAACCCATCCAGAACTCTCCGCCGGGAACTTCCACTATTTCTAGGTTTATTCCGTCTTCTAACTCTTCGATTACTGTGGCTGGTAGATCGTTTTCTGCGATGATTGAGAGGGCAATTTTTCCTTGCTTATCAACCTCTGCTGTCCAGATAGGAACCTCCTCTCCCCACTGCTTCAGCAACCAGGACGCTGACAGCCTTATCTGTGGTTTTTCCTTCTCATTTTCGAGTAAATTTCTCAACTTTTCTCGGTTTAAAAATGATTTGTTGGCTTCCTCTTTTTCTAAAGCTTGACAGTCTAAATCATCAATATCTGGCCTTCTCATATAAGAACGCAACTCCTCCTGACTACTAGCTTGGAGAAACTCTTTAGCCAAGTCCGTAGTTTCCACTGTGTCTTGATATTCTTGCAGGACTTTCTCCGCATCTGCTAACTTGTCACCCGACCACAAATAATACTGAGATTTGTTATTTTTTTGCCAGTCTTTGGCATCTTTATCCACCTGTTTGGCTAATTCTCTACCCTTGCGAGTTTCGGTTCGCCACAGATTCAGGTTGTCCCACTTTTCAATTAAAGCTTCATGGGCCAAATCTACCCAAGCTTCTTCTTCTCGTTCAGTTTTTCCCGTCACTAAAAGGCGACCTTTTACTAATCCTTGTTTTCCTTCAATCAGTTCTTTTAAAACTTTTTGTCCTTCTTGATTATCTCCAGCTAAAGACAAGATAAAGGCTTTCGGTTGACGCAATCTGGTATCTTTTTCCCCATCTCCTATTTGCAGAAGATTCAAGAAAATTCGCTTGATTAAAGTTTTCTCTGTTTCTGTTCGCTCCTGCTGCGGTGAGTCTTTTTCATAATCCCTATATTGATAGACTTTATCAGCTTGACAATTTAACGCTCCTACTATCCCACCTATCGCCTCATAAGCATCTAAAGTAACCTGATACTTTGCTTCATCTCGCCTCTGCCAAAGCTGGGTTAAAGCAAACTCTAATAATGGTAAAAATCCTGGTTCTTGTTTAATATCTTCAAGGATTTTATTGAGTAAATCATTAGTAACTTCATAGCCTTGCAGTTTGGCTGGTTCGGTGATAGCTTCTAGCAAATCTAATCCCCTTAGATATGGCAGGTATTCGGCGTTATTTTGAATCAGTTGTCGCAAAGAATCGTAACGTAAACAAGGTTCAATAAAATCCGCCCTCATGGTAGCAATAACTGCCAGGGGAGAGTCTGGAATTGTGGCAACTTGAGTAATCAATTCAATAAAGCGATCGCGCTGTTCCGCTAGAGCAAAAGTGAATAATTCCTCAAATTGATCTACCACCAGCAAGAATTTGTGTTCGCGGGGAAAAAGCTCTAATAGCGGTTTTAAGCCTTCCCTGTCTTGATTATTGATACATTGATCCAGCAATTGTTGATCATCTCGAAAATAGGGTAACAGCAGGCTTTCCAACATTGTCAACGGCTTAAATCCAGGCTTGATCGGTTCGAGAATTTGCCATCCTAATTCTTCCAACCAAGGAATCAATCCTGCCAGAACTACCGAAGATTTACCACTTCCAGAAGCACCAATCAGAGGGACAAAATTTAGCCGATCTAGCTTAGATTTGATGTCGTCCACCACTCGCTTGCGTCCGAAGAAAAATGGGCGTTCTTTCTTAGTAAACGCCAGCAATCCTTGATAGGGACAGCGCAATTCTCCCTTCTCATCTAGTAACGGTTTCACCTCTTTAACTTGAGGTTGCGCCCCATATTTGACCAGAATTAGCGATCGCCCAACTCCCATGCGAATCGGTTCTTGACCCTTCCCGCGCAATTCCCGCGAAACGAAATCAAACAGGCGATCGGCACTAATTTCTCCCGTTTTTGGGTCCGCCTCTTTTTGGGACAATCCTTTCAGTAAGGCGGCGGTGAACAAACTGTATTCCTCATCTTCCCAAGCCACCTGTTCTGACCGACAGGCGGTGATTAGGAAGTAATCTTGCTTGTCATTAAATGCTGAGAGGCTAGGTTCTAGCAAAGTGCGATCTAGTTCCCGATTTTCGGGCAATAACGCCCCCGCATGGCAACAGTCTAGCATTACCACCAGATTACTCAAATTAGAACGCCGCAATAAAGGATTGAGTTCTCGGTCTAAAGAAATGGCATTTTTGCCGTCGGGTTGGCTATCGGAGGTGGCGAGATAGGCTTCCCCGTCACCGATGCGATTGATCAGGCGAAAACCGTGTCCTGAAAAGTAGATCAAGACTTCTTGATTTTTGGTCTGCTCTCTCGATAAAATTTGCTGTAAGGCCTGCAAGACTTCATTCCCCGTTACCTTTCCTGGAACAACTTCGTAGCGTTTTTCTGCGGCAATCCAGCAATTGGGTAGGCGTTCTACATTGGCAAATGTCCCAGTATTCTCCAAGAATTTAGCAACAGCTTCCGCATCTTTGGCGGGTTTGCTCAAAGATGGCAGGAAATTGGGGTTATCGTAATGGTTAATGCCGATGACGAGGGCGTAGCGAGCCATAGACAGTCAGCAAGGGATAGAAATGTTTTTTATATTAGGTTGTTTTTTGGTAAACTGCAAGGAAAGCATAGGCCCTCCCTTAGATAATCTTTTCTTATCATCACAAGTACGGGAGAGCCAAGAAATAGTTAAGAAAAAAGTTAATTTTCAATTTCTGCATTATTTATGACTCGACTAACTCCGATCCAAATTGACGAAAACACTCTAATTTATATAGAGTCCACCGATGACCTAGAAATTCCTGCCGAGACAGTAAAAACCGAGGGAAGAGTTCCTAAAAGGGGAACTTCTATACCAGATAAACAGCAAATTTTGCAGAATTTTCAGACAATTGAAGATACAATTCGTACTTACACTACTTATACCTTAAACGCTTTTCGCAATTTAGCCATTGCCAACATTGAGGAAGTCACTTTACAATTTGGTGTGGAAATCGGCGGTGAGGTAGGAATCCCTTATATTACCAAAGGAACCGCTAAAAGTAATTTAAATATTACGGTTAAGTGTACCTTTCCTAAGCCGCCGAACTCGTCTGATTGATGGTTCAATATTTAACGTTTTCTGGTTCTTCCGTATATTACCAAAATAAGAGAGCCAAATAATCTTGATTAAGGTCTCTGGTCTTGATTTTGGGGATAACTGGGGAATAGATCCCTGGGGAAATCCTCGGCACTTAAACAGGTTTGTAAAGCTTGGGAGGGGTTATTTTTGTCCACATCACGACTGACAGCGATGACGCATTGGGAAAAGCGACCGGGTAATAAACTTTGACGACAGGAATCTAAAATCTGTGTAGAAATCCCTAATTTATCGGGTTCCTTGGCTGTTTCTGTTTCCGTTTGTTTGGGGGAATTAGCGGCAAACAAGGGGGCAGCGCGATGGATATCGACCACACAATTACCTAGGTCGATGGGACGACGCACCTGAAAACAAGCTTGCAGAGCCAGATTACCATTGATCGGGGTTTTGGATTTAATCATCGCCACACACCGGGATAATTCTTTAGGAATTAATGCTTCTGAACAAGCGGTGGCGGCATCTTGGGGACTGACTCCCGTGCGGACAATCTGACTGATACAGGCACTGAATTGATTATTGTTGCCAAATGCGATCGCTGCTCGGTTCATTTCTACTAAGCCAAGGGAAATAGCAGCGATTGCGCTCCAACTAGCAATTTTTTTAATATGGTTTTTCATTGTTTGCTCACACCGAAGATTTTAAGGCTAACTCGCCCTGATCTTAACAGATTCACAGAGAACAGGGAACACAGAGATGGGGGAAGGGAATTATGAAGTGGGGAGATGGGGGAATGGGGAGATGGGGGAATGGGGAGATGGGGGAATTTGACTAATACCCCAAAACCCTAACACCCTAACACCCCAAAACCCAAGGGCCAAAATTAGTATTCTGGTACAGTGGAATCGACTTCGCGACTCCAGGCGCTGATACCACCTTTAACGTTAATTCCTTCGATACCTGCCTCTTTGAGGATAGCGAGGGCTTTAGCGGAACGTCCCCCCATCTTACAATGGGCGATGAGACGATAACCGTTGACTAATTCCTTAATTTTGGGAATTGCCGCACCATTTTCGATATCGGGTAAGGGAATTAATACCGAGTTGGGAATCTTAGCGATTTGGTACTCGTTGGGATTACGCACATCGATGAGAATGTAATCATTGGCCTCGCTGTCAAGTAGGGTCTTTAACTCTACTACGGTTATTTCTGTCATTTTTTGCTGTTCTGCTGCTTCTTGTGCTTGAGCTTGCGGGATACCGCAGAATTGTTCGTAATCAATTAGTTTTTCAATGACGGGACGGATGGGATTCGGACGCAATTTTAACTCACGGAATTTCATTTCCCAAGCATTGTAAAGCAGTAAACGACCACTGAGGGTATCCGGTGCGCCGAGGATAATTTTAATGGCTTCTGTGGCTTGAATTGTGCCGATTACTCCGGGTAAAACTCCTAAAACGCCGCCTTCCGCACAGGAGGGAACCATCCCCGGTGGTGGCGGTTCGGGATAGAGATCGCGGTAGTTGGGACCGCCTTGGTAGTTAAAAACGGTTGCCTGTCCTTCAAAGCGGAAAATTGAGCCATAGACGTTGGGTTTGTCGAGAAGAACACAAGCATCATTAGTCAGATAACGGGTGGGGAAATTATCTGTCCCGTCGATGACTACATCATAGGGAGCTAAAATGTCAAGGGCATTTTCGGAACTTATGCGGGTTTCGTACAAATCCACCTGACAATAGGGGTTAATTTCTAGAATTCTGTCCTTAGCGGAAACAATTTTCGGTTTACCTACCCAAGAAGTGCCGTGAATAATTTGACGTTGCAGATTGGAACTATCGACGATATCGAAGTCAACAATACCGATTCTACCGATGCCAGCCGCCGCTAGATAGAGTAAAAGCGGGGAACCGAGTCCTCCGGTGCCGATGCAGAGAACACTGGCGGCTTTTAGTTTTTTTTGACCTTCTAAGCCCACTTCGGGCAGAATAATATGTCGAGAGTAGCGTTGAACCTCCTCTTTGGAAAGTTCGATCGCCGCGAGATGAGGATTTAGCATAGATTGGGTAAATAGTGAAACCTGACTCGATTCGGGCTAGAATTTCGTCTCAGCACGCTTTAGAGACAAAAATCAGGAAGACTCGATCGCTTCCTGTTTTTTCAATTCTTTCTATGCTTATGATAGTGTGAGGGTCTGGCTCCCTGTTGTTAATATTAGTTAACTTTCCCCTGCCACTTGGGTGCGGTATTCACTAGCGGAGAGGGTATCAGCCAAGGCAGTATCGGGATTTTCTACCCGCACTTTTAATAACCAACCCTCCCCGTGGGGATCATCGGCAATTAATTCGGGGGAGTCAATCATCGCTTGATTGCGATCAACTACGGTTCCCGAGACGGGAGGATAAAGATCTTCTACCGCTTTTACCGATTCAATCGTGCCGAAACTACTACCTACTTCCAGCACCTCTCCCAATTCGGGCAATTCTAGAAACACGATATCACCCAATTGATCGACGGCAAAAGCACTAATTCCCAAGGTAGCGATTTCACCTTCGAGTCTGACGTATTCGTGGGTTTCTAGGTATCTCAAATCCTCGGGATATTCCAGTTCCATCGTCTGTCTCTAAATATTTACAGCATCAGTTAGTTTACTAGATCTCTTGGGGAAAATGTTGATCGGGTGGGGCTGTTTTATTGGCGATCGCTGTAAACCCCACTCAGGAAGCTTTGGCTAAAATGGTCTTCTGGTTTAAAAACTGAATCGCCGTTTGGTATTGACTATCTTTTTCGGTGCCGATTTGCTCATAGGTGATCGGTTCCTGTGCCACCACTCGATCGGGCATAATTCCTAACTTATGAATATCATGGTGGGCGGGAGTTTCATATTTGGCCACGGTAATCGCTAATCCTGCCCCATCGGGTAACTCGAATAAGGACTGAATTAATCCCTTACCGAAAGTCTTTTCTCCCACTAAAACCCCCCGTTGATTGTCCTGTAATGCTCCGGCTAAAATCTCGCTGGCACTGGCGGTTCCCTGATTGACCAAAACGACTAAAGGCGCGTCAGTTAAAGCATTACCAGAAGCGGCAAAACTATCGGCAATTCCCTCACGATTAACCGTATAAACGATCGTTCCCTGATTAATCCACATCCGAGCGATTTCTATGCCCGCTTGCAGTAACCCACCGGGGTTATTTCTTAAATCCAAAATATAACCCTTGGCTCCTTGTTTTTGTAAATTCGTCACCGCTTCCGAGACTTCTTTGGCAGCGTTAGCACTAAATTGATTTAAGCGCACATAACCGATCGGCAAGGAACTAGAATTTTTATCTAAAACCGCTACCACTGGACTTAAAGAAATGCGTTGACGGGTTAAAGATAGGGTTTTTGGTTGACTTTTTTGATCGGGAAGAATGACTAAGGAAACTTCTGTTCCGGGAGTCCCGCGCATTTTGGCCGCTGCTGCATCGAGGGTTAAAGTAGTAGTATCGATGCCATCAATAAACAAAATGCGATCGTGGCTAGTTAAACCAGCGGCCTCAGCAGGAGAACCGGCAAGGGGGGCAACCACTTCTAAGTAACCATTGTCGGGATTGATATTAATTTGCAGTCCTACCCCCGATAATTCCCCCGTGGTGCTAATTTGTAGGTTATGGTATTGATCCGGTCGCAAGAGACGGGTAAAGGGTTCATCGAGAGTAGCTAACATCTGTTCGATCGCATTGTAGGCCGCCGTCCGATCGTTGAGGGGTTTTTTGATGAATTGTTCCCGCACCTGCCACCAGTTTTGATGATTAAATGTGTCATCATAATAAGATTGGTTGACTAATCGCCAAGATTGCAGTAGTAATTTTTGTTCTTCGCTAAAGGCGGCTGCTGTGGGTGTCCATGCCATCCAAGTTAGACAAAACCAAAATCCCACCAATAATCCCACCCACAACGATTTTTTTCTCATCTTGCTTCTCTTATAAATCAAGTGCTGATCTGCTGATTATTTTCAGTATAGTCTTTTCTCTGAAATCGATTCTTATCTGGCAACTCTTTCCCTTCAAGGCATTCCCATAAAAAAAGAGGGTAGTTATGGTTAACTACCCGAAAAATTCTACTAGATCGGTGCCATTAAGCGATCGCTTAATTGTTCAGCTACTAGACAGCCACAACTTTTTTGCTGACTTGGGTTAATTGCCCTTTAGCATATTTGGCTGCGTAATCATCAAGGGACATTTGTTTGATTTTGCTGGCGTTACCGGCGGTACTAAATTGTTGATAGCGATCGGCACAAACTTTCTGCATATAGGTGATCGAGGGTTTCAAGAAGAAACGGGGATCAAACTCTTTCGGGTTGCTGAAAAGTGCTTCCCGAACTGCGGCGGTAATTGCTAAACGGCAGTCGGTGTCGATATTGATTTTACGCACACCACTCTTGATGCCTTTTTGGATTTCTTCCACGGGTACACCGTAGGTTTCAGGGATAGCGCCACCGAATTGGTTGATTAATTCTAGGAGATCTTCGGGAACCGAGGAAGAACCGTGCATAACCAAGTGGGTATTGGGTAAGCGGCTGTGAATTTCTTCAATGCGGCTAATAGCAAGAATTTCGCCAGTGGGTTTGCGGGTAAATTTGTAAGCACCGTGGCTAGTACCAATCGCTACTGCTAAAGCATCTACTTGGGTTCTTTCGACGAAATCCACCGCTTCATCGGGATCAGTTAACAGCATCGAGTGATCTAATTCCCCTTCAAAACCGTGTCCATCTTCCGCTTCTCCTTTACCGGTTTCTAAGGAACCTAAGCAACCGAGTTCCCCTTCCACACTAGCGCCGATCGAGTGAGCAACTTTTACTACTTCAGCAGTAACGTTAACGTTGTACTCGTAGGTGGCGGGAGTTTTGGCATCCGCTTCTAAGGAACCATCCATCATGACACTGGTGAAACCGTTACGGATCGCCGAGTAGCAGGTGGCGGGTTCATTACCGTGATCTTGGTGCATCACGATGGGGATATGAGGATAGGTTTCCACCGCGGCGGTGATCAAGTGACGCAGGAAGTTTTCCCCTGCATATTTGCGCGCACCGCGAGAAGCTTGCAGGATAACGGGGCTATCGGTGGCTGCCGCCGCTTGCATGATCGCTTGGATCTGCTCCATATTATTTACGTTAAAAGCGGGGATGCCATATCCGTTCTCAGCCGCGTGATCCAACAATAACCGCATGGGGACGAGTGCCATATCCTTTACTCCTTAATCTATTTCTTGTTTTTTGTCTCTTTAAATTCAAGAAAGTTAATTCTCTTACCTGTTAATCTTAAGATAGTTTTTACACTTTGACGATCCCCAAAAAAAATTTTTCAGGGTTTCGTCCTAAGATGACCACAATCTCCGTTGCGCTGGTCCTTTAAGTAGTTCGTGTGTATTAAATAGCAGCTGGGGAATCGGCAATTTTTCCGGGCAGCGAGGTAAACAATCACCGCATTCAGTACAATTATTCGCTTTGCGTCCGGGGAACCAATGACCGGCATTTTCCAGCATTCGATAGCGATACTGGCCAAAATCGGTCATTTCGTAAGCTACTGCCAGATTCCGCAGTCTCAACACTTCAGGGATATTAATATTTTCGGGACAGGGTAAACATTGATAACATTGGCTACATAAATCTGTAGCCAATTTATCGGTTAAATGTGTCTCTAAACGCTTAAAAACGGCAATTTCTGCCGCATCTAGGGGCTGATCTCCTTCGCATACGTTAATAATTGCCTCTAATTCCTCCGGTATCGCTGCCCCGACGCTGAGGGTATTAATGCGCGGATCGCTCAATAAAAAGCGATAATTTAGCTCTAGGGGTGAAAAAGGAGCGCATAATTCCTCTAGCTTCTTGGGAGGTCTGTGGAGACCACCTCCCTTATCAGCAGGGGAAATGATAAACACACCCATGTCCTTTGCTTGGGCTAAAGCGATCGCAGGTTGCTGTCTTTGCCAAAAAAAATAGTAATGGATATTGACAAAAGCGAAGAAATCTGTATTGATCGTCTCCAGAATAATTTCTAGGGGTGCATGGGTAGAAAAGCCAATATGACCGATTTTTCCAGCTTCTTGGGCCATAAAAACGGCTTTCATGCAGCCTTGCGGGTCTTTAATCCAGTTTAAATGCTCGCAGGTGTTAATACCGTGAATTGCTAGACAATCCAGGTAATTTAATTGTAATCGTTCTAGGGATTCGGCGATCGCTTTTTCCATAGTTTGGCGATCGGGAGTGGGGACCAATTTCGTAGTCAGATAAACTTGCTCCCGCACCCCTTGACGCTGCAGGTAGCGACCGAGAAAAACTTCGCTATTACCGTAACCTCTGGCTGTTTCTAGGTGATTAATCCCCAATTCTAGGGCGCGATCAACTGTTGCGGTAAACACCGACTCTGAGGACAAACAGCGCATTGTCCCCAGGGAAAACAGCGAAAATTGCCAATTAGTACGGCCAAATCGTCGATAACGCATTGATTCAGTTATCAGTTATCAGTTACCAGTTATCAGTTATCAGTTACCAGTTGTCAGCTTTTGAAGGCAAGAGGCAACAGGCACTCGTGCAAAAGACAGAATCTGACAATTCTCCTACCTAAAAAGAAGGTTAGAAACTAAGCACATCAAAGCTTTTAGCTTAACCAATTAGATCTTAGATTCGGCCCTTGTTATCAGTTATCAGTTAGAAGGTATTGGGGTGTGGGGTGTGGAGTGTGGGGAGAAAAAAGCTGCCCCCTGATTCCTGACTCCTGAAATTTCACTGATCACTAAAATCACCGCGACGTTGGATCAGGTCTGAGGGGCTAAGATTGGAGACAAAATTGCGAAAAGCTTGACGTTCCTCTTCATCCGCGTCACGATCGACAGGGATAGAAGCAGAAGCGATCACTTCTTCCATTACCCAGACAGGACTGTTGGTACGCAGAGCAATAGCGATCGCATCACTGGGACGACAATCGATTTCTTTTTTGACTTCGCCGCGCTGGAGACAGAGAACAGCATAAAAGGTATTATCTTGGAGAGAATGGATGATAATCTTTTCTAAATCCATGTCCCAAACTTTAAAAATATTAGCGATCAAATCGTGGGTGAGGGGACGAGGGGGTTTTTGTTGTTCGAGGACGGTCATAATGGCCTTAGCCTGATCTTGTCCGATGTAGATAGGTAGAGCGCGACGCTCGGAACCATCCTTGAGCAGTACAATGGGACTGCGAGTGATAGCGTCTAGGGCAATTCCAGCGACTTTCATTTCGATCATGACTATGGCTTCTCCAAGATAGAGATTCAGCTAGGGAAGGAGTGGGAAAGCAACCTGAGTAATATAGTGCTTAGTTACACTCACAGTATGCCCTAAGATGGCAGAGATTAGCCTCATCTTTAACGAAAAAAATACATCACCTGCCATCAGGCCTGAATCAGTGATCAGCTTTTTTCTCCCCACTCCGTTCTCCCCTCTCCCCAACTAAATTACTTAATTTGTGCTACGATAACAGTTTTGGGATAAATTTAAATAGGAGCAGACTGTCTGTATGTCTCGTTATAGAGGACCGCGCTTGCGCATTGTGCGTCGTTTAGGGGAATTACCAGGCTTAACCCGTAAAAGTGCCCGTCGTGCCTATGCACCCGGGCAACATGGCCAGGCCCGCAAAAAACGTTCAGAATATGCCATTCGTCTAGAAGAAAAACAAAAACTGCGTTTTAACTACGGTGTCAGCGAGAAACAATTAATTCGCTATGTCCGCAAAGCTCGCCGGGCTACTGGTTCCACTGGTCAAGTGCTGCTGCAACTCTTAGAAATGCGTCTGGATAATACCGTTTTCCGTCTCGGTATGGCTGGGACAATTCCGGGGGCGCGACAATTAGTCAATCACGGTCACGTCACCGTTAACGGTAGAGTTGTGGATATTGCCAGTTATCAGTGCCGTCCGGGTGATGTGATTGGAGTCAGAAATCAAGAGCGTTCCCAGGATCTAGTCAAAAGAAATATGGAATACCCCGGTTTAGCCAACCTGCCGAGTCATTTGGAATTTGACAAAAATACCCTTGTGGGCAAAGTTAATGGCGTTGTGGAAAGAGAATGGATTGCCCTCTCGATTAATGAACTGTTAGTAGTGGAATACTACTCTCGGAAAGTCTAGGAAAAAAGCCTTTTCCAGATACCTTGAGGACGCAAGTGGCAGCGTCCTTATTTTATCGAAAATTTGGGTTAAAACCCCGTCCTTTTAGGACGGCTTTAAGCTACAATGGAAAAAGCGATAACCAAGCTAAAAACTGAACCTTGACCACAGATAATAGGGGGTTTCGTTCAGAAAAGACTTCAAATTCGGCCTTGAACGAGTAAAACTTTCTAGGAAATAAGGTTGAACATTGGATTTTTTCGACTTGTTCAAAGTGGCCGGAGGGCATTCGGACACTCAAAACGGACGGGTCGAAAGTGTCAGACTTAAGCAATTAAGCGTTTTTCAGTGAAGCGTCAACCCCGTTCAGCGACCACCCTAAAAAAGTGGCGTGGTGAGGAATCGCCGTCCGTTTTACGGCGGCGAGGATGTCAACTCGGCTGACCTCCTTTGAAATTATCTGTAGTATTTCCTACTTTTCCCTCCTTTCCTCTATACTTAATTATTTTTTAATATTTACTTCTGTGACGATTGGTCAGGTTTTATTAAGTAATGCTGCGGATGGAGGGAAACGCCGAGAATTTGTGATAGCCATACCTCAAAATCGTGGATTGGATAAGCTTGCTCCCCCGTCAAGGGATTTACCATTGGTTTCACCAGAATGGTAAACATTCCCAGACGATTTCCCGCTAAAACATCGGTAAACAAGCGATCGCCAACCATAGCAATTTGTTGGGGGGGGAGACTCATGGCTGCCATCGCTTGCCGGAGTTTGCGTCGAGAGGGTTTCACCGCACCGAGAAGGTAGGGAAGTTGTAAATTATCAGCGATCGCACCGATCCGATTTTCGCTAAGATTATTACTTACCAACCAAATCGGTAGATAAAGACGCAAGGAATCGACCCAACGCTGTAAATCGTCAGAAACCGTCGTTTCCTGGAGGGGAACAAGGGTATCGTCCACATCGAGAATCAATCCTTTAATTTGATGCTGACTCAAAATCTCCAGACTGAGACCGAGAATCGTATCCCCTAAAATTAAATCAGGTTGTAGAATTTTTGCTCTAGTCATTAACTTCTCAAAAATAACTCGCACTGAGTCGATCGAACTCAGCTTGCTCAAAAAACCATGGACTTATTTAGTATAAATGACTGACTGCCTCTGAAAATCTGGCCCGACCAATCCTTTCACTTGGCCGCTTGAATCACCTGTAAACTGCCACCAGCGTATAATTTTTGTTGACAATCACGAAAACCGATCGCCTGTAAAGATCGGATGAGATCGGTATCGATAAACTGCCAAGCGGTATGGGTTTCAAATAATTGCAAAAATAGGGCCAAAGAAGGCCAAAAAAGCGGGTTAGTGGGTCGATGAAAATCCACGAGGGCAAAAATTCCCCCCGGTCTGAGAACTCGATACACTTCTTTGAGGATTTCCTCTAACTGCTCTGGTTCCATTTCGTGGAGAGCGGCGCTAGTATGGACAAGGGCGAATTCTCCGGCATTAAAGGGCATTTTTTCGGCTAATCCCTCCACATAATGCGCTTGCGGCACCGCTAAACTAGCTCGCTGTAGGGCCACAGGAGAGACATCTAAACCGGTACAGCGATCGGATAGGGGTACTAAATAACGGGTGGTTTGACCCGCACCACAACAAAGATCGAGGATAGGGTCATTTTTAGCGATTTTTAAACCTTCTAGGGCTAATTGCCGAAAACGGGACTCCCCACCCACTGCTAGGGCAGCCAGACGGGAGATACCATCGTAAAGCCATTGATATTGATAACTGAGGGGACGTAAAATTGTCGCCAAGATCAACCTCCAAGATTTGATTAAGTTCTATATTGTCTGTAATTTGTTTTAACGGTTCCACCGATATATTGTTAAACTTGGTAAAGAATCTGAAAATTTAAAAATTATCTGTTAACACTATGGGTCGCGTTGGGGTTTTATTATTAAATTTGGGTGGACCGGAGCGGTTAGAGGATGTGCGTCCTTTTCTATTTAACCTTTTTTCTGACCCAGAAATCATCCGTTTGCCGATCAAAGGATTACAAAAACCGTTAGCTTGGTTAATATCGACGCTAAGAGCGAGTAAATCCCAGGAAAATTACCGTCAGATTGGTGGTGGCTCCCCTTTACTCAAGATTACGGAAGCACAGGCCACGGCACTGCAACAACGTCTCGCGGAAATGGGCCGCGAGGTGAGCGTTTATATCGGGATGCGTTACTGGAATCCCTTCACCGAAGAAGCGATCGAGCGGATTAAACGGGATCATATCAAAAAATTAGTTATTCTGCCCCTTTATCCCCAATTTTCCATCAGTACCAGTGGTTCCAGTTTTCGTGTGCTGGAGGAAATGTGGCAGCAAGACCCCTATCTGCGTTTGACGGAATATACTCTCATCCCCTCTTGGTACGATCATCCCACTTATCTGAGTGCTATGGCCGATCTGATCGCGCGAGAATTAGAGCAGTGTACTAATCCCGACCAAGTACATATCTTTTTTAGCGCCCATGGTGTCCCCCAAAGTTATGTGGAGGAAGCGGGAGATCCCTATCAAAGGCAAATTGAAGAATGCACTAGGGCGATCATGCGTACGCTCAACCGACCCAATCAGTACACTTTAGCCTATCAAAGTCGCGTCGGTCCGGTGGAATGGCTAAAACCCTACACTGAAGATGCTTTGAAAGAGTTGGGAGAGCAGGGAATTAAGCATTTACTGGTCGTGCCGATTAGCTTTGTCTCGGAACACATCGAAACTCTGCAAGAAATCGATATAGAGTACCGAGAAGTGGCGGAAGAAGCGGGAATTGAACATTTTCAGCGAGTACCGGCTCTTAACACTCACCCGATGTTTATCGAATCTCTCTCCCAGTTAGTGGTAAAATCCCTAGACGAGAAACCCACCACTTTCGAGCAAATTACCCGTCCGAAAGCGAATATGAAAATGTATCCCCAGGAGCGTTGGGAATGGGGGATGACAACGGCAGCCGAGGTGTGGAATGGTCGATTAGCGATGATCGGTTTTCTGGCAATTATTATCGAATTAATTACTGGTCAAGGACCGTTACATTTTGTTGGTTTATTATAACCCCGATCTTCGCTGCAATTGCCTTTGACGGTAATTTCTCACCCTGTGTAACCACCAAGACAAGGTTGGGTTTAAGTATGTTTAACCCAACCATTGGCGATTTTATCTTCTCTTAGGACATCATATTAGCAGAACGAACATTAACGTTAACTTCTAGCCTGCCATTGCCGAGCATATCTAACCCAGTGACGCTAAACAGATTAGCTTTAATCCCCCTTTCCTGAAAATTAGCCTGTAATT
The DNA here is from genome assembly GCF_020246945.1 of Microcystis sp. M113S1. Classification (NCBI taxonomy): domain Bacteria; kingdom Bacillati; phylum Cyanobacteriota; class Cyanophyceae; order Chroococcales; family Microcystaceae; genus Microcystis; species Microcystis sp. M113S1. The sequence goes on from NZ_JADBSA010000306.1 coordinate 16,791, forward strand.
CTTTGATGAGAACCTCTTCCACTTTCCCTTCATCATCTGCTAGAGCTTGGACGATTTTAGCGGCAAAAGAGCCAATTTTTGCGCTCAATATTTCTTCCACATTGGTAATCTCGATAATAACCATTGATTTTTCTTCTTAGTAGAGGATAAATAGCTTGACAAGCCAATAAGAACAGAATTTGCGATAAAATAGAGCTGCTCTCATCGAAAATTTTGGGTCTGAAACCCCGTCGTTCTACGACGGCTTTACTGTTAAATACTAACACATTTACGAAATATATGCCAGAATGTGAGACATGGAAAAAGCCTACTCGTTCCGATTTTACCCCACACCCGAACAAGAGTCGCTATTGCGGCGCACCTTGGGCTGTGTAAGATTGGTTTACAACAAAGCTCTCCACGAACGAACACAAGCTTGGTATGAAAGACAAGAAAGAGTAGGATATACTGAAACCTCTTCAATGCTAACCGATTGGAAAAAGCAAGAAGAATTAGACTTTTTAAACGAAGTTAGTTGTGTACCTTTACAACAAGGGTTAAGACACCTACAAACAGCTTTTACCAATTTCTTTGCTGGTCGTACTAAGTATCCTAACTTTAAGAAAAAACATCAAGGAGGAAGTGCCGAATTTACCAAATCTGCTTTTAAATTTAA
>NZ_JADBSA010000307.1:0-10199 GCF_020246945.1 Microcystis sp. M113S1
CACTGAAAACGGACGTGGAGAAAGTGTCAGACTTAAGCAATTAAGCGTTTTTCGGTGAAGCGTCAACCCCATTCAGCGACCACCCTAAAAAAGTGGCGTGGTGAGGAATCGCCGTCCGTTTTACGGCGGCGAGGATGTCAACCTCGCTCTCTTTCCCTCTCTCGTTAGTCTCTGGTTAATTAACCGATCCCAACAGAGATTAAGCAACCGTTTGAGAGGGATTCGCCATCGTCACGAATACAGTGCGGTGATGGCCAGTGATTTTTTGTCAATACCTCTAGAGACAGAAAATAAACCGGCCTTTATCGGTGATCTTAGTTGTCGTTTTAATGCGTATTCCCCCCATTTGCGTTGTGCGGTTAATCCCCCAGGTCCTTGTGAAGGTTGTCGGCAGTACGAAGCTAAAACTGGCACAGCGTGGACGGCTTGAATTTCCAAAAAGTTCCCTATTTGCTATCCTTAAAAATTATCGCTATAGCAATTGAGGAGTGTGGGAAAAATGGCGTTCAAACGAAATTTGACCCTCTTAATCATCGGATTAGGATTAACTTGTTTACCCGTATATCCGGCCCAAGCTAACCAAATCAGCACCGTCACCCCGAATACGGCGGCCAATCAAACTCTCGCTACCCATCTGGTCCTAAAACTGAAAGAGAGAAAAGTTTACGTTTATCAAGATAAGCAAGTTTTAGCACAATTTACCGTCGCCGTCGGCAAAAAAGGCTGGGAAACCCCCACTGGTAAATTTGAGGTGCGAGAATTAGTTCGCAATCCCGTCTGGAAAAGTCCCTGGACAGGCAAAGTCAGCACCCCCGGTGCCAATAGTCCCTTAGGGGAAAGATGGATCGGTTTTTGGACTGACGGCAAAAATTCCATCGGTTTTCACGGGACCCCCGCGGAAAATTCCCTCGGTAGCGCCGCTTCCCATGGTTGTGTGCGGATGCGGAATCGGGATGTAAAAGTGTTGTTTGATTTAGTCCGCATGGGAACCCCCGTCATCGTTCAACCTTAATTCCGGCAGGTATTTTTTTAAGATAGGCAGGTCTTCCGGGCGATCAATATCGGCTAATTTAGGCAGATAAGCGGTTTTTAAAGCCAGTTTAGCGGCGATTGTCTGAGTTTTTGCCAGGACTTCCCCCGTTCCCCAGGGAATATCGCTAAAAAGCTCTGGAAAGACCTGTTTTAAAGCAATTAGGTAGTATCCTCCATCTAACGCCGGTCCTAAAACCATATCGTGGGTTTTTAGGGCCTCAAAGGCTGCTAAAATCTCTTTTTCCCCGATTTCTGGGCAATCTGTGCCAATAATAGCGATCGCTGTCATCCCTTGAGCAAAACCATCGGCAAAAGCATTTTGCATCTTTTCTCCTAAGTCTTTTCCCCGTTGAGAATGATAGCAATAATGCACACCTAACCAAGTACGCATTTTTTCCTCGCTGCCGCCATGGTAGTAAATGATCAGAGAGAGAAAATTCCTCAAACCCGCTAATTTACTGAGAGTATATTCGGCCAGTTTGCGGTGCAATTCTTCGGCTCCCTCGGCTGCCAAAGCTGGAATCATACGGGTTTTTACTTTCCCCAATTCCGGATAACGGGTAAAAATAATTAGTTGTTGTCTCCAGTCCACGAGTGATTGCGGCGATGATATTCATTATTAGTTTTAGCCTACTGTTAATAGGAGGCAGGAAACCCAATAAAACAGGCTTTATTGGCTTAGTATAGATTATTTTAGTTGGTTATTTAATTCTGTGTTGGGTTTCCTTAGGTCAATCCAACCTACGATGGCTTCAAGTGCCAGTCCTGCAAAATATCGGATTTTTTCAGGTCATCGACCTCGATTCGGAATTAGAATTAGAATCTGACTCAAGAATTTGTCTAATATCTGATAAATTATCAACTTTGTAAAAAGAGCCTAATGCAACACTTTCATGATCTTGTATCCAATGATAATGTGGATGATGATAGCCGTACAAGATACACTTTGCTCCAATTTCAATGCCTGGATTAATATCTGATTTTAGTGAATCACCAATAACCCAAACATCTTGACAATCAAAGCCTATATCTTGGATAAATTTTTTTAAAATTTCAGCATTTTTGTGAGGCACAACTCTTATAAAATCAAAGTATTTATACAGTTCATTTTTGTGTAACTTCTTTTTTTGAAATGAATTTTCACCTCTTGTCAATAATGCAAGAGAATAGTTTTGAGATGACCAATCAAGAATTTCTTTAGCCCCCTTAATAGTATTTGGTGTATTTTTTAAAATTAAACGTCCAAAATCTTTAATAGCTTTTAAAGTTTCCTGGGATATTTGATGATTTATCTTATGAGAAACAGATTTATAAGTTTCTATCATACTCCGAGTATAACGATAAGGAGAATGCTTTAGTTTTTGCATTTGAAGATAATCAATTTTTTCAAATTCTTCAATTAATTTATCTTCGTTAATTTGTAATTCTTCAGATAATTTTTCCACAAAAAGCTTTCTTGCAAGCCAATAAACATTGCTGGTATTTAGCAAAGTATCATCTAAATCAAATACAATCAGACCACTTTTAGCCATTTTTATATTACCTTGATTATTACTAACCTTGAGTTCCCTTTGGAGATGGTGTTGGACTTGGACTCTCTAAGGGAATTGGATTTTGATTATTATTCTCAGATTTCGGTTGCATACTGATCCAAACTGCAATAATTCCCGTTAAAGCTGCGACAGCGGTTAAAATAAGAGTCAACACAGTTATCCAATGCTTCACAATCATCAATTCTACTTCTTGTTTAGTGGGATAAGGTGAATCTGAGCCTTGAGCTATAATTTGAGATAAATTATATGTATTTTGCTGAACTAGGACATCGTTAAACTTTTGTTCTTGCTCTGCTCTTGACATCTGTCTATTGTAAGGACTTGTAGTGACATTTGGCATTTCCTCAAAAATTATTGTCAAAATTTTTTGACCTCTTTGTATACTTAAAGGGTCTTTCCCGAGGTTAATCGCCTTAATAGTAATAAGTCCTTGAAAGCCAGGATCTATATGACCTGGATTCAGAACAAGGAGACCTTTAAATGAACTCTCAGCATTTCTGGCAAAAACAGTCGCCATTATTTTTGACGATAGCTTGATTTCTTCCCATGTAAATAAGTTTATAATTTCACCCGGTTGAATATCAAATTGCCTATTAGCATCTGGATGATTTTCATTGATGATTTGACCATTTTTAAAAATTGTTCCAATTCTTAGGTCATAGCTGCAAGCTTCCAAATTAGCTTTCACAGCATTTAAAACCAATTCTCCTGAATCAATTTTGGCTTCAATATCTTGTTTAGAAAGAATTCCTTCTGACATTAGACAAACTCCAAAATAATCTGTGATTACTTGTTACAGCGTTTCTCCGGTAGACGAGGTACGTTCTCGCGGCTGAAATCCTTTAGCGGCAAGATTTGATATATACTTCACCTTTGTGAGAAACGCTGTAATTGGATGACAAATAAATAGTTAAACCGCAACTAGCTAGAGAACTGGAATTTCACGGGCAAGCCACTAAGCCTTAAAAGTATTGCTATGCAAGGATCGTAGCCGAAAAAGCAAAACTACGGTTTTCCCTGTGGATGGGGTTTAAGTTATGGCAATTATGGTATTTCTGCACTTGGTTAGAATTATACCAAAAGTCAGCGAACCTGCTCTTGGTATCTTTCAAGGCTCGTTTCTCAAGCACAGTGGGGATAAAGGCGATTATTACAGTGTCGTCTGGGATTGGCGTGAACGGGAAACCGAGGAAGAAATTGAACAGCTTGAACATATTGCTGATTTCATGGCAACTAATCCCAAACTGGTCGATTTATAGCGTTTCTCACACCTGTGTGGCACACTCAAACCTTTGCTGATGAAGCTTTTCACCATCGACAATGTACCTCTTGCGAACAGGAAACGCTATAGTCAAGCTAGTATTTGGAAAATGGCGATCAAATATAGTCTGGTAAAATTAACTTTTGATTCACCTTTTCGAGAATTTATTGAGTCACAAATTCAGATAAATGATTGGCAAATTTTGCCCCTTAATTTACTACATTTTGAACGAGTAGCGCAATTGCCTGTTCAGTATTGTAGTAGATATGTAGAGGGTAAGTTCGGTTATATTACCAGATATTCTCGTTTCTGTAACGCCGCTAGAGCCACTGAGAACAGAGGATATCACTTTTCTACAATTCCTGTGAACGGTTGAATAAAACCATCCACACCGACAAAGGAGGTGAGGGGCGACCAGTGTAAAATATCCTCTAAAATTGATTGATAGCCTTGCACATTGGGATGAAGTCCATCTGCCATTAATCTTTCTTGGCACCACAGATCACCCCGGTCCATCCAGAGATCAAATAAATCGAGATAGGGAATATTTTGCTCTAGACAAGCTTGTTTAGTGGTTTCTTTAAAACGATACTGATCGCGATGGTTGAAGTAAAAGCAATCTAAAAAGGGCATTTTCCGCTCATCCACGGGAATCATACCTATAAACAAAACCGGGCAAAGAGAACGGGCCCGGGCGAGTAAATGTTCGATTTGAGTTTGAAAAAGATCGTGATCGGTGTAGGTGCGACCATCGGGCCGGCCTAAGCGGGCTGTATCATTAACACCGACGGAGAGAAGAATCAGGTCGGGGAGACGATTGCGAATTTCCCCCCTGAGACGAAATTCCTGTTCTAAACGTTCGGACACTTGTACCACTCGATCGCCGCGAATCCCCAAATTATACAGGGCATGACCGGCACTTTCCATCCACAAACGACGTAGGCGCTCGGCCCAACCGCCACCCACGGGGTCGCCATAGCCATACACAAGGCTATCACCTAAAGCGACGATTTTGAGGGGATGGGGCATGATTAGGCCTTTGTCTTTAGTAGGTAAACGAGAAAGAGTTTGCATGATCGCTCGATCGAATCGGTTGTCCTTTACACTTGTAAACGAATTTGGTTAAACTGTCCGTGTATTATACTACATTAGAAAATTTTTCCTGCCAGCTAACTTAGATATCAGCTAGGCACTGACACTGACCAGTATAAAGCACGCAGCCCGATGATCATTCCTTCCCTGCCAGTGATTTTCGGGCTAAATCTACTATAGAATTTATGATTAAACCCTAGATAACTCGATGACTACTCGTTTACGACGCGCGGTTCAAGACCGAGAATTTTTGATTACAGCCGAGATTACTCCCCCGAAAGGTGGTAATGCCAGTCATATGCTAGAAATGGCCCTCTGGCTAAAAAATCGCGTTCATGCAGCTAATATTACCGATGGCAGTCGCGCCGTAGTGCGAATGTCCTCTCTGGCAGCCTCCGCTATTCTCTATCAACACGACATTGAACCCATCTGTCAAATGGCCTGTCGCGATCGCAATGTGATCGGATTACAAGCAGACCTAATGGGCGCTCATGCTTTAGGATTGAGAAATATACTAGCTTTAACTGGAGATCCCGTCAAAGCAGGAGATCATCCCCAAGCTAGGGCAGTTTTTGACCTAGAATCGGTACGTTTGTTAAAATTAATCGATAAATTGAATAAAGGTTTTGACTTTAACGATAAATCTTTACCTGATGGACCTCTAGAACTTTTTGCCGGGGCTGCCGTCGATGTGCAGTCAAAAAGTTGGTCTGGTCTTCAACGCCGTTTTGAGCGTAAAATCGAAGCGGGAGCGCAGTTTTTTCAAAGTCAATTAGTTACGGATTTCGAGTGCCTTGATAAGTTTATGCAGCAGGTGGCCTCCCTCGCCGATAAACCAGTTCTAGCGGGAATTTTTCTGTTAAAATCAGCTAAAAACGCCGTATTTTTAAATAAAAATGTGCCGGGGGTACAAATTCCCGACCAGATCATTCAAAGACTCGCCGATGCAGCTCATCCTCTCGAAGAAGGCATCAAAATCGCCGCCGAACAAATAAAATTAGCCCAGCAGTTATGTCAAGGTGTCCACATCATGGCGATTAAACGGGAGGATTTAGTCCCGAAAATTCTCGACGCGGCTGGTATCCCGCCAATACATAACTGAGATGAAAAGTCAATAGTTTTTATAAAAAATTAACTTTCATTTTGACTAGCGGTCTTTTGACAAGAATTCTACCCCTAACCTAGGATGGGAAGGCTCAAAGCATCTTCGGGATTAAAAGCATGGATTCCAATCTAGGTCAAGAAAAAGAGAATAGTTGTGGTAATTCTGGGCGAAAATGGTTGTCGATCGGTATTGCCCCCACTGGTATAATTTCTATTGGCATTGTTCCCATGGGCGTTATTTCCATCGGTATTGTTCCTATGGGAGTGGTTTCCATTGGAACCGTGGCCATGGGGACAATTGCAGCTGGTTTTGTTTCCATGGGACTTTTCAGTATTGGTAGCGTTGGGATGGGATTAAATAACGGTCATTTTTCCAATCTTAATTCTCCCCCTGCTGAATCTCCCCATAAACATCATCAGCATTAAAATCAAGATTTGACCAGCAATCATGAATTATTCCATCCGTGCTGCCGTTGCTACCGATGTCAAGGCTATTTTTGACTTAATTGTTGCCTTAGCAGCCTATCAAGAACTCAGCCATTTAATGACAGGAAATAGTCAAGCTTTAGGGGATCATTTATTCGGAGAAAAACCCTACATCGAAGCATTGGTGGCGGAAGTAGAGGGTAAAATAGTCGGTTTTGCCGTATTTTTTGCTAACTATTCCACCTTTATCACTAAACCGGGGCTTTACCTAGAAGATATCTTCGTTTTACCCGATTATCGCAGTCAAGGTATCGGGAAAGCTTTACTAATTGCTGTGGCTAAAATTGCCGTCGCTAGGGATGCAGGACTTTTAGAATGGACTGTCTTAGAGTGGAATCAACTGGCGATCGATTTTTATGGAAAAATGGGGGCTAAGGTCTTCAAAGAGTGGCAAATTTGTCGTCTCACCGGGACTGCTTTAACGGAATTGGGTAATAGTGATAAATAAGTCAGAGCTTTTGTGGCTCCTGGAACTTTGTGATCGATCGAGACTCCTTGCTATACTAGACCTCTGACACTGGCTTTCCTCATTGGTGCAGAATGCAACCCACAGACTCGAATAAATTTACCGAACAAGCTTGGGATTCGATTGTTAAATCGCAAGAAATTGCGAGACGCTTTAAAAATCAGACCTTAGAGGTGGAACACGTTATTATTGCCCTCCTAGAGCAGAATAACGGTCTAGCCACCCGGATTTTACAAAAAGCTAATATTGAAATTCCGCGACTGCAACAACAGCTAGAAGTCTTCACCAACCGACAGCCGAAAGTGGCCATCGTCGATCAATTATACCTAGGTCGTGGTCTCGATCTGCTGCTCGATCGAGCGGAAGCATCCCGGGAAAGTTGGCAAGATAAATTTATCTCCGTCGAACATCTTCTCGTCGGTTTTGCCGAAGATGAAAGGGTTGGCCGGAAATGTTTACGCACCTTCAATCTTGACCCCCAAGATTTAGAATTAGCTATCAAAGCTATTCGCGGTACTCAAAAGGTTACTGAACCCAATCAAGAGGAAAAATACGAAGCTTTAGATAAATATGGCCGGGATTTAACAGCAGCGGCCAAAGAAGGCAAATTAGACCCGGTTATCGGTCGTGATGAAGAAATTCGACGGGTGGTGCAAGTCCTCTCGCGACGGTCTAAAAATAACCCGGTTTTAATCGGTGAACCGGGGGTAGGAAAAACCGCTATAGCTGAAGGATTAGCTCAACGGATTGTTAACGGAGATGTTCCCGAATCTTTGAAAAATCGTCAGTTAATTTCCCTCGATATGGGAAGTTTAATTGCTGGGGCAAAATATCGAGGCGAATTCGAGGAAAGATTGCGATCGGTTATGAAAGAAGTTACCCAATCAGAAGGGCGAATTATTCTCTTTATTGATGAACTACATACCGTTGTCGGTGCGGGTTCTAGGGAAGGGGGATCGATGGATGCGGGCAACCTATTAAAACCTATGTTAGCTCGGGGAGAATTGCGCTGTATTGGGGCGACAACTTTAGATGAATATCGCAATCATATTGAAAAAGATCCCGCTTTAGAAAGACGTTTTCAACAGGTTTATATTAAGGAACCTTCCGTGGAGGATACTATCTCAATTCTGCGGGGTTTAAAAGAACGTTATGAGCTGCATCATGGGGTGACAATTACCGATTCGGCCCTAGTGGCAGCAGCTACCTTATCACATCGTTATATTAGCGATCGCTTTTTACCAGATAAAGCGATCGATTTAGTCGATGAAGCGGCGGCCAAATTAGAGGTAGAAAGTACCACTAAACCCGCCGATTTGGAAATGATAGATCGTCGCTTAATGCAGTTACGGATGGAAAAATTCTCCTTAGAAAAAGAGGAGAAAAAAGATCGAGCTTTTCAAGAGCGTTTAGAAAGAATTATCGAAGAAATTGAGGAATTAGAAAGTAAACAAAAGCCCCTCGCTGACCAATGGCAAACGGAAAAACATATCGCCGAGGAAATTAAATTATTGCGAGAGGAAGAGGAACAATTGCGCTTACAGGTGGAACAGGCGGAACGGGCTTATGATCTCAATAAAGCAGCCCAATTAAAGTATGGCAAACTAGAAATTTTACAAGGGGAATTACAAGTAAAAGAAAAAGAACTAGAAACTATTCAAGCGGCAGGTTCTACCCTGTTAAGACAACAGGTAACTGATGCCGATATTGCCGAAATAGTTGCCCGTTGGACAGGAATTCCCGTCAATCGTTTAATGGAATCAGAACGACAAAAATTATTAGAATTAGAGTCTCATTTACAGAAAAAAGTTGTCGGACAAAATGAAGCGGTCACGGCAGTAGCAGCGGCGATTCGACGAGCGCGCGCGGGAATGAAAGATCCCTCCCGTCCGATTGGTTCATTCCTATTTATGGGACCTACAGGAGTGGGTAAAACCGAGTTAGCGCGGGCCTTAGCGGGGTTACTGTTCGACTCCGAGGAGGCCATGGTTCGCATCGATATGTCGGAATACATGGAAAAACACGCGGTTTCGCGGTTAATCGGCGCGCCTCCGGGTTATGTGGGTTACGAGGAAGGGGGACAACTATCGGAAGCGGTGCGTCGTCGTCCCTATTCTGTGGTTTTATTGGATGAAGTGGAGAAAGCCCATCGGGATGTTTTTAACATTTTATTACAAGTGCTTGACGATGGGCGCATTACTGACTCTCAGGGGCGCGTGGTGGATTTTCGGAATACGATTATCGTGATGACCAGTAATATTGGCAGTGACCATATTTTAAATGTTTCCGAAGATGCCGATTATGAGGAGATGCGGAAACGGGTTTTAACAGCTTTGCGGAGTCATTTTCGTCCCGAATTTTTGAATCGTATCGACGATTTAATTATTTTCCATACCCTGAAAAAAGAAGAATTGCGTTACATTGTTCGTCTGCAATTACAGCGTCTGGAAAGATTATTAGGAGAACAAAAAATTAATCTAGAATTAACTGCGGCAGCAGAAGATCATATCGTTACTGTTGGTTACGATCCTACCTACGGTGCGCGACCTTTAAAACGTGCTATCCAACGGGAGTTGGAGAATCCTTTAGCCACAAAAATTCTCGAACAAGCTTTTATGGAAGGGGATACGGTAGTAATTGATTGTCTAGATGAAGTGTTAAGTTTTAGCAAAAAGGAGCTAGAAAAGGAGGAGCCAAGATTAGAATTAGCTGTGGTTAACCTCAGTTCAGATTAAAACCAGACAGGGGATATATTCCCCTCCAATTTAGCCAATTTAAACAGAACTTTACCCCAAAAGGCATTGTGAATGTGGCTAAACAGGTTTTACATAGGGTTTGCTGAATAAAGCTAAAAACCTTACAGGAAAAGGCTTTTAGCTAGATTGAGAGTCGCTCAGGTGCAAGGAAATCTGCTAAAATTACTCAAAACCCTTGCATCTTCTCTTCTTAGTACCAATGTATCGCAAGATTGAGCAACTGCCAACCTCACCAGAAAACTTCGAGTTTCCCTCGGAGGGGAAATTATCCCCAGACAATCGTTGGGTAATTATGGCCAATCTAATTTCTTGGTCAGAATTTGAAGAAGAATATGCCCAAAACTTCTCAGAAGAAATGGGCGCACCAGCCAAATCCTTTCGGAGGGCATTAGGAGCATTAATCATTAAAGAGAAGTTGGGAACAAGTGATAGAGAAACCGTCGAACAAA
>NZ_JADBSA010000308.1:0-3109 GCF_020246945.1 Microcystis sp. M113S1
GGATGTAATCTGACTGTTACTGTGCTTGGTTCACAAGCTTCTGGGATTTGTCTTGACCAGCGAATAGGTAAAGGTTCTGTGCATTTGGCTAAATAAATTTGTTTGTCTTTAAATTTAAAAGCAGATTTGGTAAATTCGGCACTTCCTCCTTGATGTTTTTTCCTAAAGTTGGGATACTTAGTACGACCAGCAAAGAAGTTAGTAAAAGCTGTTTGTAGGTGTATTAACCCTTGTTGTAAAGGTACACAGCTTACTTCGTTTAAAAAGTCTAATTCTTCTTGTTTTTTCCAATCAGTTAGCATTGAAGAAGTTTGAGCATATCCTACTCTTTCTTGCTTTTCGTACCATGCTTGTGTTCTGACATGGAGTGCCTTATTGTCAACTAATCTTACACAGCCCAAAGTGCGCCGCAATAGCGACTCTTGTTCTGGTGTGGGGTAAAATCGAAACCAATAGGCTTTTTCCATGTCTCACATTTTAGCATATATAGCGTTTCCTGTTAACAAGAGGTACATTCTCAATCCTGAAAAGCTTAATCAGCAAAGGTTAAAGTGTGCCACACAGATGTGAGAAACGCTATATTTCGTAAATGTGCTAATATTTAACAGTAAAGCCGTCGTTCTACGACGGGGTTTCAGTCCCAAATTTTCGATGATAGATTTTAATACTCTCGCTGAATTTTCCCGCAACTATTGCATCTCGATTTGTGCCTTTTTAGTACCCGCTAACTTAGTAACCACCGTTTTAACAGTTCTTTTTCTCTATTTCGGTCGTCCTACCCGTCAAATCTTCCCCATTGCTTCCCTAGCTTTGTTGTTCGCTGTCACCATGTTTCTCCACGTCGCCACTTGGTTAATGATTGGTGTGGTTATGGCCCCCACTTTTATCCTCTTTGGACTGGGTTTAACCTGTTTTGTGATCAATCTTCAAGCCATTAGCGATCGCCAAAGCTTGGAACAGTTATTACACACCGGGGTTAGTCGTCTGGCCCGCTCTTTCAACTAAAAAAAGCGCCGAGACTTCCCCCTTCCCACATAGTTGAACCAATAGGCTAATCTTGATGCGTCCAAGAGCGATGAGCCAGACGCAAACCCCAATCGAGCAGATAACCAATCGCGCCAATAACGAGAATCACCGCCATCAACTCTGAATAAGCGAGTCGATCGCGTGTATCGAGAATATAATAACCCAAACCCGCACTAACCCCCAGCATTTCCGCCGGGACAAGAACGATCCAGATAATACCTATAGCCAAACGGAAACCAGTTAGGAGATGGGAAATGATCGCAGGCAGAATAATCTGGAAAACCGTTTCCCCTCGGGTAGCACAGAGACTGCGGGCTAAAGTCAACCAAGAGCGATCAACCGCGTTAACCCCAGCAGCCGTATTGAGAAGGATCGGCCAGATAGCCGCCACCGTCAGCAAAAAATACACAGGTAGATCACCAATTCCCAAAACCATCACCGCTAAAGGCATCCAAGAAAGGGGCGAGATCATGCGTAGAAATTGAAATACGGCCGACAAAGCTGATTCAAGGGAGCGATACAACCCGATTAATACCCCCAACGGCACACCGATGGCACTAGCGAGAACCAAGCCCACAAGAACCCGGCGGCAACTGGTGAGGATATGGGGCATAATCTCCCCCCGAACAAAAAGATGTAATAAAGCGACAAAAGATCGCTCAGGGGAAAAATCATTTAAAATCGGGTTTGAGTGCCATAGAGGACTGGTAAATAGCCACCAGAGCAATAATCCAAAACCCATACCCCATAAGGGTAGTAAAGATATTGGCGGGGAGGTCAAAGATTGTGACTTCATGGGTTCAGACCTTTAAAATTTGATCGTCTCGATGCGGGAGAGATTATTCGGTAAGCCGAAAGCTTTCGGTCCGCCCACCTGTTGCAAGGCATTACGGACAAAAGAGTCATCCACGAGATCCCGCGCCACCTGTCGGGGTTGCAGTTTTTGGAGAAAATCCGTATTTCCTTCTACCTGAGTGGTTTTGAGCAAGCGTACCAGTTCCTCGGTATAGGAAGGGAAAGGATAGGGCTGGAAATCGATCCGGTTGACCTGCCAGTCTGGATTCTGGATCGCCCCGTCTTTTTTATAGAAATTGCGATCGTAGTAAGTAAGCGCCCGTTGCAATACTGGCAGCGGGTGAGGCGTATATTTTCCACCATCTTTAGAGAGAATCCTGGCCACTTCGGAGCGATTGCCCCGGGACCAGAGTTGAGCTTTAACGAGGGCGTTTACCACCTTCTGCGTCCATTGTTTCCGTTGCCTAATATCCTCCTCGTGAACAAAGACGACGCAACAGGCGTGATTCTTCCAGACATCGCCGGTGAAACGGAGAACCCTACCGGTTTTTAGATTTTCCGCCGCCGCGTTGAAAGGTTCAGCCACGATATAACCACCGATGCTCTTATTGGCGAGGGCTGATACCATATCCGGGGGCGGGAGAACCACTAGATTAACCTCGTTAGGAGCTATCGGCGCGTCCTTGGCTTTGCGAACTATTTTCAGCCCGTTACGTTGTAAGAGTTGTTGCAAGACCAAATTATGAATCGAATACCAGAAAGGAACCGCGATCGTTTTACCTCCCAATTCCCTGGGATTTTCAATATCGGGAAGGACGGTGAGGGCTGAACCGTTGGTATGGTTCCAAGCGACGATTTTAGCGGGGAAATTGCGCCCGTAACGAATCCAGATCGAGGTGGGAAAAAGAACGTGAATAACGTTCACCTGCCGAGCGAGAAAGGCCTCAACAATCTGCGCCCAAGAGCGGAATAGGCGTGGTTGTTCTGCCGTTAAACCTTCCGCTTGATAAAGTTTTCGCGAGTGGGCCACCAATAGGGGGGCGGCATCCGTAATCGGTAGTTGACATCCTCGCCGCCGTAAAACGGACGGCGATTCCTCACCACGCCACTTTTTTAGGGTGGTCGCGTCAACGGGGTTGACGCTTCACCGAAAAACGCTTAATTGCTTAAGTCTGACACTTTCGACCCGTCCATTTTGAGTGTCCGAATGCCCTCCGGCCACTTTGAACAAGTCGAAAAAATCTCATGTTCAACCTTATTTCCTAGAAAGTTTTACTCGTTCAAGGCC
>NZ_JADBSA010000309.1:0-4305 GCF_020246945.1 Microcystis sp. M113S1
ATGATATCAGCCAGACTTGGAAACTATCTCATCAAATTAGTCCCCCCATAGAACCTCCTTGAGCCATCTTGCACACTTTTCTCTTTTTGTCAAATTTTATGTTAAGAAAGATGTGACTAATGGATAGCTTATTAAGGGGGGATTAAGGGGGGATCAAACCTAAAATCCATTTTTAATTTAATTATAACCAGCTACTTAACAGATAAAAGTCGCAGACAGGATGCAGGTGATCGGTTACGCTTCGATATACTGGCAATAGGTGGCTGGTTGGGGAATTGGCAGCCCTTCCTCTTGTAATCCATCCAGATGAAATTGAATTGCTTCTTTCATATTTTCTGCGATTTCCTCTAGGGTTTTACCGGTAGTAACACAACCGGGTAAGTCAGGAACATAAGCAGAATAGTTATTTTCAGCTTTTTCGATAATAATCGCGTAACGCATTAGTTATTGTCTCCTTCTTCTAGGTCTTTATTCAATTGAGCTTGTTTGAAAATACTCCGTAAAGTCTTAATCGCTAAATCATCGGATGGCTTACCTGGAACAGTAACTAAACCTGATTTCAGAGAATGTTTGAATTGTCGGTGGCTTCCCCTTGTTCTCGATAAATACCATCCATCTTGTTCTAGTAATCTAATTACATCTCTCACTTTCATGTTATATGTGATTCTTAAAAATTGGCTGTTACCTTTATATGTTACATTTTGCAAGTCTCGACGCGAGAGAAGAGATTGATTCCACGCTTTGGACAGGAAGTCCACCAAATCGGGTCATGCCAATTGCCACACCTCCATATTGGAACATCAGCTGGAAGATGTCCTTGAAGTGCTTTGAAATCAAAAATAACATCTTTATAGTCTATCCAGCCGTTATTTATCCGCCAGCCGATTTTATCCCCGAAAGCGTTCCAGATTTGATCATTATACTCCTGCGTTCCACCGAGATCGTGATAGATTTTCAATTGCACGGAAAAGCCAAATTTTCCGTTACTATATTTAACCCATAATTGGTCAATGGTTCGCAAATCCTCGCAGGGAAAATTATCGATATCGCTCTCCCGTAGCCATCTTTCTTTCGTTCGGTTGGCTACCTGTAGCATCACTCTTGCAGTTTCCTCGTCCGCTTGCTTCCATTGCTGCCGTTTTAATAAATCCTCTAAGTTTCGATAATCGATTCCTTTGGCACTGTTAAGCTGGATAGATGGGGGAGTTTGGGGAACGGAAATAGCGGGAGGTTGAATAATTGTTGCTACAGGTTGTTTTTGATTAATAATCTGGTGACTATAAATCTGACAAACAAATATTCTTGAGGTTAGATGATAGATAATATAACTTCCTTGTCCCTTATAACCGTAGCGTATTAGCGGTAGATGTCCTTGAGGTGCTTGCAAACTATAATTAATATCTTGCCAATTCCAACTATTATTTTTTTGCCAGCCTACCAAACTGCCAAAAATATCCCAATTTCTTTCATTATATTCTTCCATGCCACCGATTTCTAGATAGATTTGCCCCTGCACAGAAAAGCCAAATTTTCCGTTACTGTAATGAACCCATAATTGATCAATAGTTTGTAAATCATCGCAAGGAAATTTCTGTATATCTTCATCTCTTAACCAATCTTTGACACGATTAGTTACTTTTCGTACTAAGTTGGCGGTTTCCTCGTCCGCTTCCTTCCATTGCTGCCGTTTTAATAAATCTTCTAATTTCCGATAATCGATTCCTTTGGCGCTTTTAAGCTGGATAGATGGGGGAGTTTGGGGAACGGAAATAACGGGATTAACGGGTTTTTGAATAGTTGTCTGGGGGACAAAGACTGATGTTTTTATCTGCAAAGCTGACAACACTTCTGACGCAGATTGATAGCGTCTTTTCGTGCCAAATTCAATTAATTTATCGAGAATATTCCCTAACTCATTACTAACAGGATTATCCACTAACCACTGTCGCCATACCCATTGGTGTTCTCCCCCATCGAATAAATCAAAGGGAGATATTCCTGTTAATAAATAAATGCCAGTTACACCCAAACTATACAAATCACTGGCGTTAACTGCTTTCCCGTTCCCCTGTTCTGGTGCGATGTATTCCGCAGAACCGATAATTGTTCCTGTCATGGAACGATTTAAAGGACTGACAAATTTGGCTGCCCCAAAGTCAACTAAAATCAATTTATTATCGCTTTTTCTGCGAATAATATTTTCGGGTTTAATGTCGCGATGGATTACTTGTTTACTATGAATAAATTCTAGAATCGGTAAAATCTCTGACAAAAGATGTTTAATTTTGGCTTCGTTAAATACTCCTTCCTGTTTTAATTCTTGTTCGAGATTTTGTCCTTCGATATATTCCTGTACGAGATATTGTCGCCCATCATTAGCGGTAAAATAGGCGTAAAGTTCGGGGATTTGTGGGTATCTTCCCAAACTATCTAAACGAATCGCTTCTTCTTTAAATAATTCTGCTGCTTTTTGTAAAGTTCCTGTTCCCTGCGCGGATGGGAAAAATTGTTTAATCACACAATAGGGTTTTGAGGGTTTATCCTCATCTATCGCTTGAAATGTCTTACCAAAACCCCCTTGACCGATTAATTTTAGCGCTCGATAACGTTCTCTGAGCAGTAATTGAGAACCGCACTTATGACAGAATTTATCCGTGGGGGTGTTTTTGTGCGAACAATCGGGATTGAGACAGAGACTCATAGCCGTTTGACAAGTATGGGAAGATAACCCCTATTATACTATTTTTTGGTAATCTAATCAATAGCCCAAATGTCATCATCTCTTATTTTTAACTTCAAATACTTTCTTTCCTCTAAAAAATCTATTAAAGCAATAGACTGAGGAAATTCTTTTCTAAAGTTATCACTTAGATACTGAAGTAAAGGTTTGGCCAACAAATTAGAAAATTCACCTCGCAAACATCTGTCATACCAATTAATTAGCTCCGATTCAAGTATTATGCCACGCACTCTTTGTCCCCAACTGATTTGTTGAGCTATAATTTTGATGACATCAGCATGAGCATCACGGCAAACAATAACTATATGATCGCTTTCTACTTTATCGATAATATTTTGAGCTATTTCTTCATCAAGGGTTAAATGTTTTATTTGAATAGCTATGCCAAAATTTGCCCACATATCTAATCCTCTATCGGCTGCATTCGTCACTCCTACTCTATAAATATGAGCCTTAAATACTCGCTTATTTTGGTTCTTATCTAAACCAAGTAAGGCTTTAGCTAAATCAGAAAACTCGTTTAATAAATCTTGTTTGATTGAAGGTATAGACATTGTGATCTCTGCCTCCAGAGATACTACAATGGTTTCAAATAAACTATAAGCTATAATCTCGTATGCTTTGTCTATACTTCTGCGGATTCCTGCTTTAGCACTAAACTCATATAATAAATATTTTAAATCAAAACTTTTCTCATTTTGACTGTCTATATAGTCAATTAAACTTGATACAGTGGCTTGTCTTTCACTAAATTTTAAATAAATATAACGTTCTACACCTCCCCGTGTTCGCTTATTTTCTCGATCAAGAATTTCCAGTAACTCAGGAGACATGGCTGTGGTACTCCATACATCATGTTGATATCTAGCAGAAGATGTAGAAACTTTATTAAGCAATCTTATTGTTACTTCATCTCGCCAACGAATAGATTGATTTTGATAAGTCTTTAAATCTAAAATTTTGATATTTTTTTCTAACCGAGATTTTCTGAGAACTTCGGCAATTTGAATTGGCTTATACAAGTCAATTCTCGCTTTAGCAATAATGCTATCAAGTCTCATTTTAGCGTCTTTAATACTTACCACTATCTAAAACTCCTGAGTCGAAAATAAACTTAATTGAGTAGTTCGATTGAACGAGAATGAATTAGTTGATGCTTGCTCAACATCTAACAAAGACTCGATTACAGAATTAACCACAGCAGCTACGCAGGAAATCGCCACACTATTACCCGTTAATTTTCGCATAGTTTGATAACTGCCGACAATTTGATAATCATCGGGAAAACCTTGTAAACGTAGCATTTCTCTTGCTGTTAAGCGTCTTTGACCATCCACTAACAAATAATTATAGGATGCTCCCGCTCGCAAGGCACAGGAATAGGGATAAGCACTGACATTACCTCCTTTATTTTCGTGCCAGATAGTCGGTTCACTATCAGGTTTTTTTCCCTCTCTTTTCAGCAGGCGACTTTTTTGAATTTTCTCGGAAGCATAATAAAAATCCGAGACATTTTCCTCTAATATTTCTGTTAAACTTGTTCTAGATAAAGCTGGTTTTGGCCA
>NZ_JADBSA010000031.1:0-71766 GCF_020246945.1 Microcystis sp. M113S1
ATCACTAATAGCCTTAGCTAAATTATGATTGCGTACCATGCCTTTGACATTGAGATTTTCTACCGCAATAACTTGGTTTTCGTTAACTATCTTACGGGATAGCTTGTGGAGAAAATCCTCACGACATCTTGAGATTTTAGAGTGAACTTTAGCTACTTTACGTCTAGCTTTTTGACGGTTGTTACTTCCTTTCTTTTTACGAGAAAGCTTTTGTTGTTTCCGTTTTAGATTGCGTTGATGTTTAGCAAAATGTTTAGGGTTATCATATTTACTACCATTACTGGTAATACCAAAATGATTAAGTCCTAAATCGATTCCTATGGCTTTACCGTCCGATGACTGACTGGGCAACTCTGATCCGTCATCAACTAAAATAGAAGCGTAGTATTTGCCGTCTGGGTTTTTTGAGATAGTAACAGTTTTAATTGTTCCTGCAAATTCCCGATGACGAACACAATAAACTAATCCAATTTTAGGAAGCTTTAGATAATCCCCCTCAAATTTGACATTAGCTGGATAGCTAATTGATTGTTTACCATGTTTAGATTTGAATCTTGGTAATCTCGCCCGTTTCTCAAAAAAATTCTGATAAGCTTGCGATAAGTTCAACGCAACAACCTGTAAGCACTGGGAATAAGCATCTGTCAACCACTCATATTCTTTTTTGAGACTAGGCAATAGTCCCTGAATATAGTTTCTTGTCAGTCCTTTTCCTGTGGTTTTATAGGTTTCTTGGCATAAATTCAGGGAATAATTCTAAAACCAACGACAACAACCAAAGCTTTTTGTTAAGGCTATTTCTTGCTCGGTATTAGGCTTAAGTCTGAATTTGTACGCTTTGTACATAGTTGTTATCAAGAAACTATAACTATGATAACCTAGTTTTTAGGAATTGTCTATATACAAAGTCATACTAAATCCTGTTTAAAAAGTATAGGAGAGAAGGGATGGGGGATGGGGGATGGGGGATGGGGGGGAAACAATCCATAACTGGGTTTTTAAAGTTAGATCGGCAGTTAATCACAGGATTAAAAACGGATTTAGTATCAGCATTCATCCCATCGCTAAAAGCGAGGGACTTCTGCTGACACTAAGTTAAAAAAAACGGCATCCTACCAGGGTAGGATGCCGGCTCGGTCAAAACTAGAAACTAGACTTGGGCTGCCACTTTTGATTCAGCGGCCATTAGTTTTTCGTAGGTTTCACGCATTTTGAGACCGACTAACACTTGGAATAAACCCGTACCATTGGTAGAACCGGGATAATCCTTGTGTTTGAGCAGTAATTCGGTCATTTCACCGTAGTATTTAGTACCGGTTTTACTCAAATGGCTTTCGATGTAGATCATTTCTTCGAGGTTATCGAATTGACCATCTAGTTCCAGAATCGACACTTCATTCCCCAAGAAGCCATCTGGACCATAGTAGAGTTTAATACCGGGATAAGCGCAGGTCAATTTACGACCACAGGGCCGCCAATCGATGGTGGAACCTTCATCAAACAGATAAGCGGGTTCAAAGTTTTCTACCCCTTCTTTCTGGATTAAACGGACCCGTAGTAACTTACTTTCGTGATCTTCAAGTAATTGGGTGGGCAGCACTTGAATCACCACGTCAGCGTACTCTCTTTGGGGATCGATATAGGCACTGAAATCCGGTTTTCTAGAATTAATAGCCGCCATCACATCATCATAGGTGTGACCGCGCTCGGCCATATCCCGTTGAATTTTCCAGTTAACTTTGACTTCATCGCTAATATCGAGATAAACGCTGAAATCTAATAGGGCCCGGACTCGTTCATCATATAAGGGGTGCAGTCCCTCGATCACGATTACCTTATTCGGTTCGATGATTTCGGGGGGATCGATCATTCCCGTTTCATGATTATAAATAGGTTTATTAATGGCTTGACCTTCCTTGAGAGCTTTAATCTGCTCGTACATCAGGTCAAAGTTATTCGCTTTCGGATTGAGTGCGGTGACACCCACCTCTTTTCTCTGTTTGCGATCGAGACAATGGTAGTCATCTAAACAGATCACTGTCATAAACTCGGCCCCGAATAAATCCGTCAAACGACGTAAAAAAGTAGACTTCCCACAACCGGAGTCCCCAGCTACACCGATTAGAACCACGCGCTCTGGCTTATTGGCCATAGTTTCCCTCTAAATACACAACTAATTGTTAACCCATAGTATGTAATTAAACCAGACTCTGGATCCAGCAGTACCCCGCCGGCACAAATTTCTGCTGCTGACAGGTTCGGCAAGAGCCTCACGCTAGAATGAGTAGGTATTTGATACTAGATATTCTGTTCAGATCATACCGGAATCAGTGGCCAAAATCATTTATCAGTAATCAGTAAACAGTGAAAAGACAGCACTGTTAATGCTATTTCATCCTCCTCACTTAATACCCCTGACTAAAAACCCAGATCTGATAACTGATAACTGGTAACTGATCACTGAGTGCTGATTACTGACAGGCTGCGGTGGATGTGGAGAAATTTAGTTATTTCCTCCACTGCTAGAGGTCCACTGATGCGATTGCCTTGCATTCTCTCGCAACCTAATTCTTGCAGGATTTCTAATTGTTGTTGGGTTTCTACTCCCTTGGCGATCACTATTAAGTTAAAACTTTTCGCTATCGCTAACAATGACGAGATAAAACGGGTATCTTGGGGATTATTACTCAGGTTTTTCGTTAAAGATTGCTCTATTTTCAGTTTTTTCACGGGAAATTGACCGAGATAGGCGATCGACGCGTAACCGCTGCCAAAATCATCAAGGGTGATACTAATACCCAATTCCTGCAAATCCCCAAGAATTCGACCGGTTTCGCGGCTATTTTCTAGTAAACTTGTCTCGGTTATTTCCATCTCCAGAAAGAAAGGCCCGATTTTGCTTTCAGTCAAGACTTCTTTGAGGATGGTGAGCAACTGCGGATCCCGCAATTGGTGCGGGGACAGATTGATCGAGATGGGAGTGTATAATAATCCTCGCTGCTGCCATATTTGTGCTTGTTGACAGGCATTTTTCAGCACCCAACGATTAAGCTCAAGGATTAACTCGCTTTCTTCGACTAAGGGTAAGAAACGATTAGGAGCGATTAATCCGAATTGAGGGTGTAACCAGCGCAATAATACCTCTAACCCTTCCACTTGTCCCTGAGTCATATTAACTTGCGGTTGATAGTAAAGAGCTAATTCATTGTTTCTGATTGCCTGATAGAGAAAATATTCAACTTTAGAACTACGAGTATTTTTAGGGCGAACATTAACTGACTCTATCCTGGAGTTATTATTGATATTATTCTTGACCGCTACTAAATTCTTCTCCAGTTTCTGTAAAGTTATTTTTCTGTCTGTGCCGACGGGGGGACAGATAACTGAACCTAAATTTAATCGCACGGCTAGGGAGTGATTTTCGATTTCGTAATTATTTTCTAGGGTTTTAATAATTCTTTGACTAACTTTTTCCAGATCATTGGCATTATTAATTTGTGGCAGCAGGATAATAAATTCGTCCCCTCCCCAACGAGCGACTATATCCCCCGATCTCAAATTTTTTCTTAACCGTTCACTGACGATTTTTAATAGCTTATCTCCCAGTCGATAACCTAGTCGATTGTTGATATTTCTTAGCCGCTCTACATCCACTAATAACAGACCGAGCAGTTGATTACTTTTCTGGGCATTATTAATAGCATTTGACAGATATTCATTAAAGAGAGAACGGTTAGGCAAATTCGTGAGAGGATCTAGGGAAGATTCCTCTTGAGTCCTGTTATCAAAACTAAGGGTCTGGGATGGGGAATTATGGAGAATTAGGGTACTTTTTGTGTGGAGGTTATTCTGGCTATAATTTGCTTCATTTTCCGTTAGATTCACTCGTAGCTGTCCTGAACTTTTAACCGGTGCTTGCTCTATTTTTTCTTGACTGGCTATTAAATGAAAACTGGCATTTATATCACAGCCAAAGTTAATTAAATCACCATCTTTTAATTCATGAACCAAGCATTTAGACCCATTGACATAAATACCATTATGACTTTTATTTCCCTCTAAATCACCATCAAGAATCCAATAGGAAAATTTTTGGCGATCAATACTCTTTTTAATTAAAGTCGCATGATAGCGAGACGCGTGTTTGGAGCGAAGAACAATTTGATTATCGGACTTACGGCCGAGAGAATATTTCATGTCTTCTAGGGTAATTGTTCTTCTCCCTTGAGGATCTTCCACAATGAGGAGATAACGGGAATTGGATGAACCATTAATCATTTTTTCGGTACCTCGACAAAATATAAGTTAATATGCTCTCTCAAAAAGTCATAGCTTATTCGTCTTTGACTTAATTTATTTTCTCAATAAAGTGTTGGGTGTGATTCGGAACAGTTACTTAACGGCAATTGCGTCACATCTTCTGGTTTCAAGGCCTGAGTCAACCAAAATCCTTGTACTTCTCCAAGTTCTGTTCTAGGCCGATTATAGTCGATAACATGGCTAAATGCTCGGTTTTTGATGGTAAAGATTGGATAAAGGTTCGATCTTCAAACTGTCGAGGGGATATTTATAAATATAACTTAAGAAGGAATAGCCAGCATCAAATTTATCTAAAACTAACTGTACCCCTAATTACTTGGCTTAAAGCTGACCCCGCTCCCACGCAGTTTTAACGAGTAATTCAGATAGTCAACAGCTTACCGACAATCAGCCATTATCAGTCATCCTTAAACTGGTACAAATGTATGAACAACCCCGTGTAAGCATCCCACTTGCAAAGCTAATGCTTTCCAGCGTTTGGGGGAGACAGTTCCTCCACGGACATCTGAGAGCAAATCGGTTTTTAGTGGTACGACTAACTGCCAATCAAACTTTAAAAACCCGCTCCCTTCTCCCCACTTCCCACTCCCCAACGGAGGGTTTGGGGGGTAGAATCCCCCAAGAGTCAAAGATTAAGTGATAAAATCGGAAATAACAGCCAATTCTAGCAGAGAGTTTCCCTTTAAAAATCCCAACCTAGTAAATTGACAAAAATGAGATGCAACCGACAGGAGTTCTCCCTATGGATAGCAACCGATTAATCGAAGAATTAAAAAATCCCGACTTTTATCCTCATTCTGTAAAAATTCCCGTTGAAATTATCCAAACCCATGCTTCAATTATCTTCTTGACAGGAGATTATGCCTATAAAGTCAAGAAACCAGTTAATTATAATTTTTTAGATTTCTCCACTTTAGAAAAGAGAAAGTATTATCTAGAACAGGAACTAGAGTTAAATAAAAGAGTCGCGGCGAATATCTATCTGGAAGTTTTGTCAATTAATGAGGAACGGGGTAGCATAAGTTTAAATGGAGAAGGGAAAGCGATCGAATACATTTTAAAAATGAATCAGTTTCCCCAAGAATGTTTACTGAGTAAGGTTTTTGAACGGGGAGAACTAACGGAAAAAGCCATAAAATCTTTGGCTGAAAAAGTGGCAGGATTTCATCGACAAGCTCTGACTAATTCCTATATTACCCAATTTGGCAATTTAGAAGTTATTAAACAAGCTTTTGATGAAAACTACCAACAAACCGAGAAATATATTAATTTTGTCCAAACCCAAAAACAATACGATGAAACGAAAGCTTATACAGATAAATTCTTCGCAGAACACGGAGATTGGTTAGAAGAAAGACAAATAAAAGGGATGATTCGCGAATGTCACGGAGACTTACATTTAAATAATATCTGTCAGTGGCAGGGAGAAATACAATTATTTGATCGCATAGAATTTAATGAATCTTTTCGCTTTGTTGATGTCATGTATGATCTTGCTTTTACAGCCATGGATTTAACCGCTAGGGGGAGAGAAGATTTCGCTAATTTATTTGTGAATACTTATTTAGAACAAACCGCCGACTGGGAGGGTTTAAAAGTCTTGCCTCTCTACCTGACTAGACAAGCATATGTGAGGGCAAAAGTCAATAGTTTTTTGCTTGATGGTGACAGTTTTTCCGAGAAAATTAAAGCCAATGCACAGGATTATTATCAATTAGCTTGGCAGTACACACAACCGCAGAAACCGAGATTAATTCTGATGTCGGGATTTTCTGGCTCGGGTAAGAGTACCATAGCGAAAGTAATTGCTAAAAATCTTAATGCTATTCAGATTCGTTCCGATGCAGTTCGCAAACATTTGGCTGGAATTGACTTAAATCAAACAGGAATTCTCGACATATATAGTCTGGAAATGAGTCAAAAAACCTTCGCTAGAATGGCAGAATTAGCCGAAATCTTAATAGCTTTAGGTTATCCGGTTATTCTCGATGCACGCTACGATAAATATGCTTGGCGAGAACCCTTATTAACCTATGCCCAAAATTTACAGATTCCTTTTCATATTGTCCATTGTCACGCACCTATAGAAGTTTTAAAACAACGGATTGCCGCTAGAAAAGGTGATATTTCTGACGCTACTATCGAGGTTTTAAATGCCCAAATTGAGAAAACAGAACCTTTTAATGAAAAAGAACAACCCTATCTAATTTCCCTAGACACTACTAATCCCGATTGGCCAGAATTTTTAGAGAGTCAATTAGATAAATAGGTTGAGATGAATCACCGATATAGCCATTCTTATAATTAAGTTATCTTGTATAAAGCAGCAAGAAGGAGAAGCGATTATGGAAACTGTAGTGTTAAATCTAGAGACAGTTAATCTGACCGATGAACAATTTTATCATCTCTGTCAGGCTAATCAAACATGGAATTTAGAACGTAATCAAAAAGGAGAATTATTAATTATGCCTCCCGTGGGTGGAAATAGTGGTAAACAGGAAGCTAATTTGATTGTTAAAGTTGGGGTATGGAACGAACAAACTCAACTTGGTGAGTTGTTTAGTTCTTCGACAATTTTTCGTTTACCAAATGGAGGAGATCGTTCTCCTGATGTTGCTTGGATAAAACGGGAGAGATGGGAAGCTTTGAGCGCAGAAGAGCGAGAAAAGTTCCCACCTTTGTGTCCCGATTTTGTGATTGAATTACGTTCTCGTACCGATTCTTTAACCTCTTTACAGGACAAGATGCGTGAATATTTAGCCAGTGGTTTACGTTTAGGTTGGTTGATTAATCCGCAACAGCAGCAGGTGGAAATCTACCGACTAAATAGCGATGTGGAAATTATTAATTTACCTGCTATTTTATCCAGAGAAGATGTGTTAACCGGGTTTGTTTTGAATTTAACATAGGAAGGATTACAGGGAATAACAAAGGGAATGACACCGAATCAGGCTATCTCTATTTTGTCAAAACATTTCCAGAAAAGCGATCGATTGTCAGCTTGGCGGTGTATAATCTCTCAATATCGCCCAAAAAAAAGAATCAGGATTTCAGGAACAGATTCTCTGGCTACTGCTTCAAAGAAAGAGGAAACTCTCAGTCACAACATTGATATTTGTCAATAATGTCACCTAAAATTTTCAATCATCACTTTACTCCCCTCAAATCCCTCTCTTTGGGGTTATTTCTCCTGCAAGCTTTCACTCCCCTCACCCTAGCAGCCCCCCCGCGAGAACCGGATCAAACCGTCGGCTGTGATATTCTGGTGGTGGGTGGTGGTTTAGCCGGTGCCGGTGCGGCCTACGAAGCTTTATTATTAGGAAAAACCGTCTGTTTAACCGAGATTACCGACTGGGTGGGGGGACAGATATCTTCTCAGGGAACCTCCGCATTAGATGAAAGACGAACACAAAGAGAAAAATTATTTTTCCCGAAAGGTTATCTAGAATTTAGGGAAAGAATTAGAAAGCATTACGGGAAACGCAACCCCGGAGAATGTTGGGTAAGCGGGTCTTGTTTTTTGCCTTTTGATGGACATAAATTATTATTTCAACAGTTAGAAGACGCTGCCAAAAAAGGCAAAGGAACCCTGAAATGGTTTCCCACCACGGTAGTCAAAGAATTAAATATTGAAACTTTACCCAATCGCGGTACTGGTCAACAGATTACCGGTGTAATTGCTATTCAACATAGTCCCGCAAAAGGTACTCCTCCCCTAAATACCGAGTTTTTATCGCAAAAAATGGAGGATATCTATCGCTACGAAAATTCTCCCCGTTTTGATAAGAAAATCCTCCGTTTTGTCCCCAAATCCTCCCAACCGAATCAATTAGCAGATTGGTATGTGATTGAAGCGACCGAAACCGGGGAAATAATCGGATTATCAGATATTCCCTACCGTTTAGGTGTCGATAAGCGCAGTTATCTCGAACCTTCTTCCTCTAGCGTCACTGGAGACCCCTACTGTACCCAAGGCTTTACCTATACCTTCGCCATGGAGGAAACAGAAAAACCACAAACCCACGAGAAACCCGTTTATTATGAACGCTATGCCCCCTATTTTAGCTATGAATTGCCCCGATTAGCCGATTTTGACCTCGTTTTCACCTATCGTCGTATTTGGAGTCCGCAACTGGGTAAAGAGAAAACCTTTGGGGGAATTACTTTCACTGAACCCGTCCCGGGGGATATTTCCATGCAGAATTGGACCTGGGGAAATGATTATCGTCCGGGGACTGCTAAGGATAACTTTATCTACACCCGTGAACAGTTGCAACAGTTAGGACAGTTATCTCCGGGGGGATGGATGGGAGGATTACGCACCGAAACCCTCGCGAGGGGCGAAGAACACGCCATTTCCTACTATTATTGGTTAGTAGAAGGAACCACCGATTCCCAGTTAGGGGACGGGGTAAAAGTTCCCCATTTGAATAACCGTTATCTCTCCGGTTTTGATTCTCCCATGGGTACTGCCCACGGTTTGTCAAAATATCCCTATATTCGGGAAGCAAGACGGATTATCGGTCGTCCTTCCCTGACTTACCCCGATGGTTTTACCGTCACAGAAATCGATATTTCCCGACAAAATTTTCAAAGCGATTTCTATCGTCAAAATCTTTCTCCAGCAGAATATCGGCGCTTAATTGCCACCTTGGCAGGATTAGAGGGATTTTCCGTACTTGATGGCACATTATCCCCCGATAAGGCCGTTAAACGCAAGCGATCGACTATTTACCCCGATTCCGTCGGTATCGGTCACTATGCGATTGATTTTCATCCCTGCATGACGGAACATCCCCCCGAAAAACCGGGTAATACAGAAAAAGCAGGAGAAAGACAGGGACAAGGGCAAGCTTACCCCTTCGAGATCCCTTTAAGGGCTATAATTCCCCAAAAAATCGATAATTTACTGATAGCGGGCAAAAGTATCGCCCTTAGTCATATTGCCGCGGCCGCCTATCGTGTCCATTCCTTCGAGTGGTCCTCTGGGGTAGCTGCTGGCATCACGGCCGTGTATGCTTTAGATAATAATGTACTGCCCTATCAATTAGTAGAAAGTGACTTTCTCATTGGGAATAAACAACTGCGAGAATTACGACAAAAAATCGCTGCTAGTGGTAATCCAACTGTGTTCCCCGATGCCTCAATTTTCCGGTCGATGGATGATTGGTATTAATTAGGGTCTGCTGAAAAAGTTTTTCGGTGGGGGTTGGGGGTCGGGGGTTGGGGGATGGGGGATGGGGGATGGGTTTTACCGATTTTCAGGTGGCCAACTACCTAATTTTCAGGGAAAAAGTACCTGAATTTTCCCCCTGATCACTCCCATGCCTGGTACTTTTTGATTGACAAAAAGTCTAAAAGTCTTACCCAACAAGGTTTTTAGATTTATTCAGCAAACCCTAATTAACAAAAATTGCAGGAGTCAGGAGTCTTTAAGCAGTCAGCAGTCAGCAACTCGGACTGTGATAATAACTAGAAAACGGTTACGACTGTTTTGGGTTGAGAATACTATTAATAATCAGAGCGTTTTTGGGAAGATAAGGAGGATCAATCATTTCACGATGAATACCAGTGGCATAATGATTGATTCTTTCTCCTTTTGTTGCTTGTATCCAATCATCTTGAGCTTCATAGTTTCCCTCAGCACGAATCAAATGAATAGTCCCTTGAATTTGTACATTTTTTAAGTCGGAATTCCAAAGAAAATTAAAGTATTCCCACACTTGATTATAAGTGCGATTGCGGAGTTTTTGATTCTCTAAAAAGTAACCTCTTAATTGCTGACGTTTGGGATTTAATAAGAAAGCATCAACCCCTTCTTGAATCTCTGACATATCAGCTTTTTTAGCCTCACGTCCTCCTCTGTAAGTATCCAGTAAAATGACATCAGAAACAACTCTCCCTCGACTTTCTAATTGTTGAGCCATTAACATCGCTAAAAATCCGCCGGCGGAATGTCCCATTAATTTTATATCTTGATTCTGAGCCAAATCCTCAATTAATTCAGCGTATTTTTCTAACATTAATTCATCGCTAATATACCGGAAAGTATAAATAGCATAATTCGTTAGATACTCTGCTAAATTGGCATAAGCAGCAGCGAAACCAAGAGCGGGAGGAAATAAAAAGACGGCTTTTTTTTGCTCCTTATTAAACACCACATAAGGACGTTCTTTCGGTTGAATATTCATCTCCTGAGCATAGATAATATAATCGCTTAATTCGGCTACTGTTGGCTTTTCATAAATCATTGATAAAGGAATTTCTATGGCCATTTTTTCATAAATTAAAGCCATAAGATTCATAGCTTGTAATGAATGACCCCCCAACTCAAAGAAGTTATCATTAACCCCTATCTTGCCAGCTTGTAGAAGTTGTTGCCAAAGACTTACTAAGATAGTTTCCGTTGAATTGCGGGGTGCTAAATAGGGTGATTCAACTAGAGAAGTCTCATCCGGTATAGGCAATTTATGAACGTCTATTTTTCCGTTAGGATTTAAGGGAAAATCCGACAACAGGACAAAAGCAGAAGGGATCATATAAACGGGTAATTTCTGTTGTAAGAAACGGTGCAGCTCCTGAGAAGTTAATAAAGTATCTTTTCTCATTACATAAGCAACTAACCGTTGATTATGTAATGTGTCTTCCCGCATAATCACAACAGCTTGTTCGACGTTGGGATGAGTTTCTAAAACTGTCTGAATTTCTCCTAATTCAATGCGGAAACCTCTCAGCTTAACTTGGTTATCAATTCGCCCTAAATATTCAATATTGCCATCGGGAAGATAGCGAGCTAAATCCCCCGTTTTATATAATTTCCCCTGAGCAAAAGGATGAGGAATAAATTTTTCAGCCGTTAATTCAGGTTGGTTGAGGTATCCACGCGCTAAACCCATTCCACCAATATGTAATTCTCCAGCAACACCAATAGGAACCGGTTGAAGATAGCTGTCGAGGATATAAACTTGAACATTAGCAAGGGGACATCCAATAGAAATTTGGGAATTTGGCTGACAGCACCAGCCAGTGGTATAAACGGCTGCTTCTGTCGGTCCATAAAAGTTATATAATTCACAGTTTAACTGCTGAAAAAATCGTTGATTGAGTTCATAAGATAAGGCTTCTCCCCCGACAATTACTCGTTTTAAACAGTGGCAATCTTTGCTCTTGGGATGTTGCAGAAAAACTCGCAATATTGAGGGAACACAAGTGAAATAAGTTACTTGTTCTTGCACAATTAAATCTATTAAATAATCTATATCTTTATACCCGTCAGGTTTAGCCACGACTAGGGTAGCACCAGATGTTAAAGATGAGAAAACTTCCCAAACTGAAACATCAAAACTAAAGGGAGTAATTTGGAGAATGCGCTCTTCAGAGGTAAGATTATAATAATCAATAGTGTATTTCAGAGTATTAGAAATTCCTCTATGAATATTCATCACACCTTTAGGTTTTCCTGTTGAACCAGAAGTGTATATAACATAAGCTAAATTTTCTGGTTTAACTGGAGAGTTCAAATTCTCTTGACTATAATTAGCTATCTTTAACCAATCTGTATCTAAACACAGTATTTTGGGGCAATTTTCTGGTAGAGATTGAACTAAAGATTGCTGAGTTAACAACAGAGAGATAGCTGAATCAGATATCATATAATCCAAGCGCTCAGGGGGATAATTAGGATCCAAAGGAACATAAGCTCCCCCGGCTTTAATAATTCCCAATATTCCGATGATCATCTCAAAGGAACGCTCAATAAAAATCCCCACTAATACTTCTGAAGTTACGCCTTTTTCTTGTAAATAGTGACCGACTTGATTAGCTCGATTATTTAACTCTCGATAGGTCAATTTTTCGCCATCAAAAATAAGAGCTATTGCCTCGGGATTATCTCTAACTTTTTCTTCAACTAACTGGTGCAGACACTTTTGAGAATAAGCGACTTCGGTTTGATTCCACTCTATTAGTAATTGATGCCGTTCTTCAGGGGTTAATAAATTAATCTCAGATAATTGACAATCTGGATTCTGAATTACACTTTCAATAATTTGTAAAAAGTGACCGCTCATTCTGGCGATAGTTTCAGGCAAAAATAAATCTGGCTCATATTCAATAGCTAATATAAGATTATGACTATCTTCAAAGAAGCTCCAAGTCATATCAAATTGAGCCATGCGTGGTTTTAGGGGATAGGGTTGATGTTCCAAACCTGGAATTTTTAAGACAGTTTTGCTTTCTTTACCCAGTAGAGAAAACATGACATCAAATAAGGGATTTCGGGACAGATCTCGTTCTAAATTGAGAGCAGATACTAATTTATCAAAAGGATAATCACGATATTCATAAGCATCAAGACAGGTGTTAGTTACTTCCCCTAAGACTTGCTTAAAAGTTACTCCCTCTGGTAATAAAGATCTCAAAGCCAAGGTGTTAACATAAAACCCGATCTGGTTTTCTAAATCAGGATGATTTCGTGCTGAAATAGGGATACCAACTACTAAATCCCGTTGACCGGTGTGGCGGTAGAGTAATATTTTAAAGAAAGTCAGTAGGGTAATAAATAGAGTCGTATTATTTCCAGTTGCAAAGGTTTGTAATTGTTGGCTAAGACTCTCACTAAATTGATAAGTGTAGGAAGCCGCTTGAGAAGATTTTACTTGAGGTCGAGGGAAGTCTATCGGTAAGTTTAAGATAGGGGGATGTTCGGAAAAAACCTCACACCAATACTCATGTTGTTCTCTAACTTCTTCAGTTTCTAACCACTGATTTTGCCATGCCGCATAGTCTTTATACTGTAGGGTAAGAGGGGGTAATTCAGCTTTTTTTTGTTGAGTATAAGCAGAGTATAATGTCAAGAACTCTTGAAAGATAATATCAAGTGATTGTGCATCTCCAATAATATGATGGACAGTCAAACCAAAGATAAATTCTTCTGACTTAATCTGCACCAATAAGACTCGAACAAGGGGCAACTTTTCTAGACTAAAAGGTAAATTTGCCGAATCTTGAATCAAATCATCTGCTAAAAGTTCAGCCTCTTTTTCTCCTCTTAAATCTTTAAAAATGATTAACTGTTCTGTGGGGATTTGCTCATGAATAACTTGCTTAATATTGCCCCCAACACTGGTAAAAGTGGTTCTGAGAATTTCATGACGGTTCACCAGTTCTTGAAAGGCTGCTGTTAATATAGAAACATCTAATTTGCCATTAATTCTCATGGCAAGCCTAATATTATAAGCACTAGAAGATTCGCTGATATGCTGCAAAATCCAAAGCCTTCTTTGACCGTGAGAGACTTCGTAATATTTTTGTTTTTCCAGTGGGTTAATTGAGTCAGATTGTGGTAAGTTGATCATCGTTTTTGTCGGGATTGAATTAATACAGCTTGTTCTTTTAAAGTATTATGGGTAAAAATTTCCCGTAATCGGAGGGAAACCCCAAATTGATTACGGATTTGTGACACTAAGCGCATCGCCTTTAGACTGTTTCCTCCTAGTTCAAAAAATGACTGATTACTGTTACTCACTTCTGCTTCTAATAACTCACCCCAAAGGGAAGCTAATAAAGCTTCTTGTGGATTAAAATCTGGGACTTGGTTAGTTGAGTCAGTAATATTTTCTTCGGGTTTTGGCAAAGCTAGACGATGAATTTTTCCATTGGGTAACAAGGGAAAAGCTTCTAACCGCATTAAAAAGCTAGGCTGCATATAAATCGGTAAGAGTTGCTTTAATTTACCTCGAATATATTCCTGATGAACTGTATCCTCTGCTTGATAATAAGCAATTACGGTTACTAATTCCTCCTTTTTATTAGCTATAACTAAGGCTTTTTCTACTCCCTCAATCGCACTGAGGACATCTTCAATCTCTCCTAATTCAATCCGTACCCCATTTAATTTAATTTGGTTGTCACTGCGTCCTATTACTTCTAAAGTTAGATCAGGAAGCAGTCTGCCTAAGTCTCCAGTACGATAAACTATATCCCTCCCCCCATTCAAAGGATTAGGCACAAAAACTGAATGAGTTAAGCTTTCATCTTGATAATAACCTTTTGTTAAATAGGGGGATTTAACGAACACTTCTCCTACTTCTCCTATTGCCCTGGCGCGATTTCCATCAACCACTGCATAAGCGGCATCTGGCAAAGTTTGACCACCCGGAACCCGTTCATAGGGAATATTATTAGGGTTAGGAATTCGATAAAAATGCTTAACAAATGTAGTTTCACTTGCTCCATAAATATTGACAAATTCTGTCTGAGAGCCAAAAATTTGATGCCATTCAGCCAGTTCTTTCACAAATAAAGGCTCTCCTCCTAAGACAAAAATTCGCAAATTTTTCAGGAGATTATGAGCATTAATTAAACCACGCCCCATCTTTAAAAATAGACGCATTACCGAGGGGACAGTGTGTAGTAAGTTAATTTTCCATTCTCCTATTCGCAGTAATAAAAGCTCTAAGTCTTCTCGCTCTGTACTCTCTGGAATATACAGAGTTCCCCCTGAGCATAAAGTCACACAGGTTTCCCTCAAATAAGCATCAAAATTAATTTGAGCAATTTGTAAACAGCGCCAACTTTCATTAATGCCAAATTCCCGTTTTTCCCAATCAATGAAATGACGTAAGCTGCCGTGACTGCCTAAAATTGCTTTAGGTTCACCGGTTGAGCCAGAAGTAAACATAATATAATTAGAATCATCAGCATCCGGCATAGCTAGAACGGGTTGCAGTTTGCTTAATTGGCAAGGAAGCTCTTGATAATCCATGCCATTCCACTGATGATATTGCTGAATTTTATGAGCCTTAACCACTAAGATATGAGGCGGTTTTTCTAATGCGGATAGTTGGGGTTTAATCCCCTCTAAATTCTCCGCCGCAACTAAGATAATTTCGGGGCTAGTTTTAATCATCATGCGTTGCCGACGCTCCTCTGGTTCATCTAAACGTAGAGGTAAATAGATTCCTCCGGCTTTAAATACTGCCAGCATGGCGATTAACTGACGATAATCTCCTTCTAGGAGAACACCACAAACCTTGTCTTTTTCCACGCCTAATTCTTTTAAGGCATAAGCCCAAAAGTTAGTTAGTTCATGTAATTCTTGATAGCTAAATTTACCCCCTGGATAAATAATCGATGTTTTCTCCGGTTTGGCTTCAACTTGGTCAATAAAATCATGGATAATGGTACGGGTTTCTAAGCGAGGAATAGGATTGATAAAATTGGCGATGAAAGCGGTTTCTGCTGCCGATAACAAAGAAATGTCTTTGACGGGTTGGGCAGGGTTAGATAGCATTTCATTCAAGAGTTTATCGAAGTGAATGAGACATTTTTTCATCCTCTCCTCTTGGAATAAGTCGGTGTTATAAATTAGCTCTAATCTGAGTTTTTCCTGAGCTTCACTAAACACAAAAGATAGATCAAACTTACTGGTCGGGGTCAGGGAATCTAGAGATTTTATTTGTATATTTTCTAAGCCTACAGGTTGATCAAAATTTTGCAGAAGGACTAATATATCAAACAAGGGAGTGCGGTTAATTTCTCTAGAAACAGCTAATTTTTCTACTAAAATATCAAAGGGATAATCGGAATGTTCTAAGGCTTCGGTAACGGTTTGACGAACCTTTGCGAGTAGATTTTTGTAGCCTTTTTCGGGTTCAATTTGGTCACGAATAACTAAGGTATTGAGAAATAAACCGATTAGAGATTGCAGTTGAGGATGGTTTCTAGTGGCGATTTCTGTACCAATAGTAATATCATGTTGACCACTGTAGCGATACAGTAATATTTTGACAGCCGCTACCAATGCCATGAATAGGGTTATTTCGTTTTCCTGACAAATTTTTCTTAATTTAGAAATCGTTTCTCGGTCAAATGTCCAGCTTAAATGAGAACCCTTAAACGTCTTTATTTGGGGACGTTTAAAGTCTGTCGGTAAGTGAACTCTGGTCAGTTGTCCATTGTCCAGTTTTTGCCGCCAGTAATCTAGGTTTTTTGAATTATTTTCGCTCCTTAAAAGATTATTTTGCCACCCTGCATAATCTTTATATTGTATCGGCAATGGCTCTATATTAGGCTGTAATCCTTTGGCTAAATCAGAGTAGTATTCTAAGCATTCTTTAGCTAACAAACTCATTGACCAACCATCACAGATAATATGATGAATTTCTAACTCCAAAATATATTCATTCGGAGACAGTTTATAAACCTTAGAGCGCACCAGGGGACTTTTTTCTAAGTCAAACGCTTTTCTCTCTTTTGCAATCGTTTCTAAGATTTCTTCATCAGGTTTATTTGTCCAGTCTTTAAATTCCCAATCAAAAGGACGATTTTGCAGGATTTTCTGTTGTGGTTCACCGTTAATTAAAATGAAAGATGTCCGCAGGGATTCATGACGGGAAATCAATAATTGTATGGCTTTTTCAAAGACATCTGGGCTAAAATTTCCTGCTATTTTGAGGGTGGAAACAATATGATAAGCTACATTATTGAGCTCCATCTGTTGCAAGACATAGAAACGTCTCTGAGCATGGGATGTTTCGTAGGTTTCTTGTGCAGATACAAGGGGAATAGTGGCTACCGTCAGAGGGGTAACAGTGCTTAATAATTCTGCTTGTTCAGCAATGGTAGGATGAGCAAATACTTGTTTAATGGGCAAAGATTGCCCTAACTTTTCTTGAATTTTACTCACTAGAGAAATAGCTTTTAAGCTATGTCCTCCTAACTCAAAGAAGTTGTCATTAACCCCTATTTGTGATAGCTGAAGAACATCTTGCCAAATCTGAGCTAAGAGGCTTTCTTTTTCATTTCTTGGGGCTATATAAGCAGATTCAATAATTGATGTCTCATCGGGGACAGGTAATTTTTTCCTGTCTATCTTGCCATTGTTATTTAAGGGAAAATCTGACAACATGACAAAGGCAGAAGGAACCATATAAGCGGGGAGTTGATGCTGCAAGAAACGGCGCAATTCTCCGATACCTAATGAGGGGAATTTCCAGACTATATAAGCGACTAAGCGTTGATTTTCTGACGTATCTTCTCGCAAAATAACTACGGCTTTTTCCACTTGAGAATGGGTCTCTAAAACTGCTTCTATTTCCCCTAATTCAATCCGTAATCCCCTCAGCTTAACCTGATTATCAATGCGCCCTAAAAATTCAATATTGCCCTCTGGAAGATAGCGAACTAAATCCCCCGTTTTATATAATATACCCGAATTAAAAGGGTTAGAAATAAATTTTTCTTTAGTTAATTCCAGACGATTGAGATAACCCCGCGCTAACCCCACACTGCTAATATGTAACTCTCCAGGAACCCCAATCGGAAGCGGTTGTAAATTCTGATCTAAAATATAAATTTTTGTGTTAGAAATTGGCTTACCAATAGACGGGGATGAGGAGTTTCCTTCCTCATAATCGGGAACTATTCCTGAAGTGGTTACTACTGTATTCTCTGTGGGACCATAATTATTAATAAGCTTAAAAGGCATTGATACTGAAGGATAATGATGGAGTTTATCCCCACCCGTTAAGATAATTCTGAGGGCTATATTTTCATCCCATTCTAAAGATAAAATCTTCTCAACTAGGGGAGTTGGTAAAAAGCTGACGGTGATTTCTTGGGCAATTAACCAGTCTCGCAACTCCGGGGGAGATTGCATGATTTCAGGTTTAACTAAGACAAGACTCGCACCGGCTGTTAAACAGGGCCATAACTCCCAAACCGCAGCATCAAAAGCGCTTCTTGCTAGTTGAGTAGTTTTGTCTAAAGGCGTAATTTCAAAAGCGTCTTGATGCCAACAAATTAAATTCATTAACCCCCGATGGCTAATTAATACTCCTTTGGGTTTTCCCGTTGAACCTGATGTATAAATAACATAGGCTAAATTCTCAGGAGTCGTTAGATTGAAGGGATTTTCTGGGCTATAGGTAGCTATCTTTTCCCAATCCCTATCTAAACACAGTAATTCGGCACAAGTTTGGGGAAGAAAATCCCCTAAAGATTCCTGAGTTAACACCAAAGAAACACCCGAATCTGAGAGGATATCCCCCAAGCGCTCGGTAGGATAATCTGGCTCTAAAGGTACATAAGCTCCCCCAGCTTTTAATATCCCTAATAAACCGATGACCATCTCTAGGGAACGCTCCATAAAAATACCGACCAAACTTTCTGGATTCACCCCCTTATCTCGTAAACAGTGAGCTAACTGATTTCCCCGGTTATTTAACTGTTGATAGGTCAATTTGTGTCCTTCAAAAATAACCGCTATTCCCTCGGGATTCTGGGCAACTTGTTCCTCAAATAATTGATGCAAAGACTTATCTAAAGGATAATCAGCCTCAGTATTGTTCCACTCTACTAATAACTGATGTTGCTCTTCTGTTGTCAATATAGGTAATTGTGTTACTCGTTGCAGAGGTTCAGTAACAATTCCTGTTAAAATAGTCTGTAAATGTCCTGCCATCCGTTCAATCGTATCCTGAGTAAAACGGCCAGTATCATAGATTAACTGAATCAGTAACTCCTGTTTAGGAATAGCAACCACCGTCAAAGGATAATTAGTTTCCTCAAAATTCTCCACATCCTTAACCCTTAAGGATTGACGAGAATCTCTCGATAACGCTTCTCTGGGATAATTCTCAAAAACGACCAAACTCTCAAACAGGGGAACCCCCGGTGGAATATCACTCAATCTCTGTATTTCAGCCAGAGAAACATAAGCATAATCCTGAATTTCTGCTTGCTTTTGCTGTAATTCCTGTAACCAAGATAACAATAAATCTGATTCTCTGATGGAGACGCGCAGCGGCAATGTATTAATAAATAATCCTACCCTATGTTCTACCCCTGATAAATCATGGGGGCGACCAGAAACCGTAACCCCAAATAAAACTTCTGACTCCCCACTATAGCGACTGAGAAGAATCGCCCAAGCGGCCTGTACTAGAGTAGATAAGGTCAGATTATGCTTTTGTGCCAAAGATTGCAGGTCTTTCGAGTGAGAAGCCGATAAATGACAGTTATACTCTTTATAAGTCGGCTTACCTTCAGATTTCATTAACTGGAGTCTGTCCACCCTCAGGGGGGTGGGAGTCATAAACCCTTCAAGAGTTCGCTGCCAAAAACTCTCAGCAACAGATGGGTTTTGCTGCTGTAACCAAACAATATAATCTTGATAAGGACGCGGCAAAGGAAGATGATAACTTTTCCCTTGAATACCTGCCTCATAAAACCCTAAAACTTCTTGATAAATAATAGGCATACTCCAACCATCCAGAATAATATGATGATGATTGCAGAGGAATTTATAAGTTTGGTCTGATAGTTGAATCATCAAGCAGCGCATTAAAGGAGCAACTTTGAGTTCAAACCCTTGTTGACGCTCTGTTTGTAACAATAAATCTAAACGTTGTTGTTGTTCTCTGGGGGAAAGACTGCGCCAATCTTGATAATCCCAGGGCAAATCAACCTTTTTTCGCACAATTTGCAGAGGTTTTTCCCGTTTTTCCCAAAGAAATAGAGTCCTTAATACCGAGTGACGCTCGACAACTTTTTCCCACGCTTGCCTAAAAACTGTAAGGTTAATTTCTCCCTCCAGAGTAATTAGAGTTTGGCTACAATAAATCCCTGAATCAGGAGTATAGAGACTATGAAAGAGCATCCCTTCCTGCATGGGGGAAAGAGGATAAATAGACTCCACATTTTTGGCGGGTTGATTTTTTGTGTCTGCCACGAAAGATTCTCCTTATTAGTCAATTTCTGCCAGAATATCGTCTAATTCCTGTTGATTCAATTGCGCTACCGGAAAATCTGAGGGAGTGTAACCCCCAGCATCAGGAGATAAACAATGCTCAATCAATTTCAGCAAAGCTTCTTTATAGCCGCGCCCTAAATATTCTACCGTCGAACGTTCATAGATGAGATCGCTATAAGTCCAGTTTACTTGTAACTGTCCCTCTATAACTCTGGCCGTAATCTCTAATAAATGACTACGATGTCCCTTAAGACTGTGATTAGGCCCCTTAGACTCATCCGCTAATTTCCAATCCCCTTTTTGCAATCGTCCTTGCTCAAATTGACCTAAATAATTAAACAAAACTTCCCTGGCAGGAATTTCAGCTAATTGAGACTTAATATCAGCCTCATCACTCAAATATCGCAAAATTCCATAGTCAATCCCCTTGTGAGGAATAGCTCGTAACTGTTCCTTAATAGATTTGAGTCGCTCACCAGGGTGATTTTCGGGGGGGAGTCGCAAAACAACCGGAAAAAGACTGGTAAACCAACCTACCGTCCTCGATAGGTCAACCTCACTGAACAAATCTTCTCGTCCGTGTCCTTCTAAATCAAGGGATATGGTCAAATTTTCTGTCCATTGTGTCAAAGTTTCTGCTAAAGCGGTTAACAAAACCTCGTTAATTTGAGTGTTATAGGCAGCGGGAACCTTTTGCAAGAGGGTGCGGGTTTGTTCTTCATCTAGAGTCACCGTGATATCATTTGCCATCGCTACTGTATTGTCTTCTTTTCCACTCTCGTTATCTACAGGTAAATTTCTCGCTTCTAACCAAGGTTGAGTTAACCAATAGTCTAATAGCGCTTTCGCTTTTTCCCCTTGTCCATAATCCCTCAAGAGAAGCGCCCAATCCTGAAAAGCTATGGTTTTTGGAGGAAGTTCTACATTCTCCCCCCTTTCCAACTGTTGATAGGTCATCAATAAATCTTCTAGCAAAATTCGCCAAGATACACCATCAACTCCCAAGTGATGAATAATAATCAGTAACCGACTGGGTTGATAGGGGGCCAATTCAAATAGTACGGCCTTGATTAATAGTCCACTAGAGAGATTTAAACTTGCTTGTTGAACTGTTGCCATTGCTAAGAGAGTTTCCCCTTGCTGAGATTGAGGAATAGAAGACAAATCAATCACCTCAAAAGGTACTTCATCCGACATTCCTTCATTGACTTGTTGCCATTGTCCTTCCTCCACAGTAAACTGTAACCGCAAAGCGTCATGATGTTCAATTAATTTTCTCAGAGATTGAGCTAACAAATCAGCTTTCAGGTGATGGGGAACTTCTAAGAGGACAGACTGATTAAAGTGGTGCATTTCAGCGCGATTTTGCTCAAAAAACCACAGTTGAATGGGAGTGAGAGGCACAATACCCGTCACTAAACCCTGTTTAGCTAATTCGGCTGTGGAATAATCGGCAACTGTAGCCAGTTCAGCAAGAGTAGGATATTCAAATATCTGTTTAGGAGTAATCTTCAACCCGGCTTGACGAGCGCGAGCGACAACCTGAATACTGAGAATAGAATCGCCCCCAACTTCAAAAAAGCGGTCATAACGACTCACTTGTTTAATGCTGAGAACATCTTGCCAAATACTAGCCAAAATCTTTTCTTTCTGAGTATGAGGGGGAACAAAATCCTGCTCAGATGTGTAAGGTATCTCAGGGATGGGTAATCTTGAACGGTCAATTTTTCCATTAGGAGTCAGAGGGAGAGCTTCTAAGGACACAAAAAGAGCCGGAATCATATACTCTGGCAACTTCTGTCCCAAGAAACGACGCAAATCCTCAGTATTTATCGGGCCATTTTCTCCTACTAGATAAGCGACTAACCTCTTATTCCGATAGGAGTCCTCCCAAACTTTCACCACCGTTTGCTTAACTTGGGGATAAGTCCCTAGAGTTGCCTCAATTTCTCCTAATTCAATGCGGAAACCCCGCAATTTTACCTGATTATCACCCCGCCCCAAAAAATCAATATTTCCCTCGGGTAAATATCGGGCTAAATCTCCTGTTTTATAGAGTTTTGCATTGGGTTCATTGCTAAACGGATTGGAGATAAATTTCTCGGCGGTTAATTCAGGTTGATTAAGATAACATCGAGCTAACCCTTCACCCCCGATATATAAATCACCAATAGTTCCTAGAGGAACCGGTTGCTTAAAAGAGTCCAGAATATAAACTTCAGTATTGGCAATAGGCCGGCCGATACTCGGTTGTCCATGGTGTCCTTTAGGCACTAAGCTAAAAGTGGAATAAGTGGTATCTTCTGAAGGACCATAGAGATTATAAACTTTCTTAATGTTTTCCTGCTGGTAAAGCTTCTGGACTAATTGATTAGACAAAGCTTCTCCGGCGAGGTTTACCGTTCGCACAGTCTCAGGTATCGCCTCAATTTCCAGGAGTTGGGCGATCGCTGTAGGTACGGTATTAATTAATGTTACCTCTTTGGCTGCACTTAAACTAGGCAAATCTAGAACATTCTGGGCCAGAATAATCTTACCCCCCACAGCCAAGGGCAAAAATAGTTCAAATACTGACAAATCAAAACAAATAGACGTAGAACCCAAAACCCCCGCTAATTCCTCACTGCTAAAGACTTCCTTGGACCAATTCAGTAAGGTTGTGGTGCTTTGATGCTCAATGACAACCCCTTTCGGTTTCCCCGTTGAACCGGAGGTATAAATCACATAAGCGGTATTACTGGAACTTACGGGTAAAGAGAGGTTTTCGGGACTTTCTAGGGCTATATTTCTTGGTTCTGCCTCTAATATCACCAGATTCCCTGGATAATTCCCTAATTTCTCGACTAATTTTTCTTGTGTTAGCAACAAGGAAACTTGGGCATCCCCTAAAATGACATTGAGGCGTTCAGTTGGATAAGCTGCATCTAAAGGTACATAAGCTCCCCCTGCTTTGAGAATGGCTAATAACCCTATAACCATCTCAGTTGTCCGTTCTAGGCAAATTCCCACCAAAGACTCCTGTTTCACCCCTTTTTTGCCTAAATAATGCCCTAATTGATTCGCTTTTTCGTTTAATTGACGGTAGGTTAATTGTTCATTTTCTGCAATAATAGCGATCGCATCAGGACTGCGCTTAACTTGCTCCTCAAACAATTGATGAATACAGTCATCTGGATAGTGAACCTCGGTATCATTCCATTCTTTCAATAATTGATGTTGTTCTTGCTCAGAAAGTAAACAACAAGTCTCATAACGTTCTAACCCTTCCGTTGCCATAGCGATGAGAGTTTTCTCGTAGTATCCTCCGATTAACTCCATCTGCTTTTCCCCTAGATAATTCCCATCATATTTAAGGGTAAGTTCTACTTCAGATGAAAGAGGATGAAGACTAAAATTAGCTAACAATGTAAAATTAGTTTGATTAAAAAACTTCCCTCCCAAGACCTCTAAATCTTGCACCCCGATGATACCTTGATAAACATGGAAATGAATAAAATTAAAAGCCGTATCAAACAAAGGTTGACCCGCAAAAGTTTTTTGTAACTCAGCCAGGGGATATCTTCGCCAAGATAAGCATTCTCTTTCAACATCAAAAGCTTGCTTAACTAAATCGCTCCAAGAACCTCCAGATAACTCTAAACGTAGGGGCAAAGT
Source organism: Microcystis sp. M113S1 (assembly GCF_020246945.1). NCBI lineage: Bacteria > Bacillati > Cyanobacteriota > Cyanophyceae > Chroococcales > Microcystaceae > Microcystis > Microcystis sp. M113S1. The sequence continues at coordinate 23,729 of NZ_JADBSA010000031.1, forward strand.
ATTCAAAAATAAACCTAATATCTTTTCCCCATCGGCTACTTCTAACCGTCCATTAGAGACTAAACCTGTAACAATATCCCTCTGATTATTCAGTAAACTTAATACCCGAAAATGAGCCGCCAATAAAACACTTTTTAGGGGGACTCCAACTTGTTTACCGAGTTGTTTTAATCCCTGAGATACCTGACTAGATATGGGAACTAACCAATCCCAATCTTGATTAACTTGATTAGATTTCGACCACTGAGGAAGTTTGGTCAGCGTGACATCTCTGAGTTTTTCTTGCCAATAATTCTGGCATTCTGTCGATTGAATAGTTTTCTTTTCTAAGGCGACAAAATCCCTAAAACTGATATCTGGAGGGGGAGAAAGAGGTAAAACTTTTTTGTCGAGAAGATAGAGATACTGTTGTAACAATTCTGTGAGCAATGAGGCTACACTCCAACCATCTAAAATAGAGTGATGAAAGCTGAAAGTTAGGTTAAAGTTATCCTGATTGCGGCGATGGAGATGAAAGCGAAATAAAGGAGGACTATTCCAGTCAAAAGTGCGGATTTTTTCCCGCTCAATCCAATCATCAATAGCCGTGTCTTGTTCAGAAGGAGATAAATGGGTTAGGTCATCTAATCCTAAAGGAACATCGATTTGTCGATGAACTAATTGTAGGGGTTCCTGATATTCAAAGAGTGCGAAACTGGTTCGTAATACCGGATGCCGCTGGACAATCTCCTTAATAGCACTATGTAAAGCGGGAAAATTAAAAGTAGCACGAATATGATAGGTAAACACATCATGGTACACCGACAGATTCCCCTGATATTCACTATGAAATATCATCCCCAATTGTAGAGCAGTTAGAGGATAAGCATCCTCCACTTCCTCCGGTAAATCCCAGCGAACTTCTTGAGGAATTAAACTAAAAACTTCCGTTTTTTCAGTCCCCAAAGTATCAATTTCATAGCTAACGCAATTGGCCAATTCTTGAATGGTTTGATGTTGCAATAATTGGGGTAAGGAAAAATGAAAACCCATTTGTCGCGCCTTAGCGATCACTTGTATTGCCCGAATCGAATCCCCCCCAAGTTCAAAAAAATTATCGTGAATACCAACCTCTTCGATGCCCAAAACTTCAGCCCAAATCAGTGCTAAAATTTCCTCAAGAGGGGTACAAGGTGCTACAAAATTCTCCGAATTCCTTAAACTGTTATAGCTTGGAGAGGGTAGGGCGCGACGGTCAATTTTTCCATTATTTGTCAGAGGAATAGAATCCAATTGCACAAAGGCATGGGGTATCATGTATTCTGGGAGTTGCTTTTGCAGATAACTCCGCAGTTGGGGAATCAGTTTACTGTTTAACTTAGACCTTAAAGGGTGATTTGCATATAGTTGCCATTCAGGTTTTGCGGTGTGGGTGGGGGTAAAAGCGATGTAATTTCTACGGGAATTTTCTAGCGGAGCAAAAATCACATCGTAACAGTCCGGAGTATCAGACCTAGTTACCCAAACCGAAAGGGATAAATCCGCAGCTAAAGCCGAAAAATCTTCAGTTTCTACGGCATTTTCCGGTATAATGTCCGATTTAATCGCTTTAAATTCCTCGATTGTCCCAAAGTCTTGAGAATTGTTCAACAATTCCACAATTTTTAAAGGTCCAAACAAGCGCAAATTAGGGACACCTATCACCCTTAACCCCTCAGATGTCCCCAGTTGATTTCTCACCTCAGATAAAGTCAGCTGCTGTTCAGTCCAGTTTAATTCTTGAAGGTCGGTGCTAAAATCCACAATTGTTGCGCTTCGTAGAACAACATTGTAACGAAATTGAGTCAATTCGTTGTGGTATCGACCTCTCTCTAGATGAATCTCGACTTCAGTAATCTGAGGAAAATAGGACTGAATTGCTCTAAAAAAATCAGGGTCAATGAATAACTCATTTTCTTGCTCAATTTTCCTCTGTACAAGCTGTTTAAAATCCCTAATCGAATCTTCAGGGTTAGCCTTATAAAGTTCTACATCAGCGTGAAAAGCTGCCATGAGTTGCAAGTTTCGCACATCTCCAAGGAAAATACACCCCCCCGGAGTTAGTACCTTGATAGCTCCCTCTAAAACCCGCAATAAGTAATCTATATGGGGGAAATACTGCACAACCGAGTTAAGGATAATTGTATCGAATCCTTCCGACTCCAAACCCTCAAAATTATCGGCAGTACGGGTAAATAACCTTATTTGCTCCAGCTTTGGCCCTTCTTGATTAATTCGCTGAATATGGTCTAAGGCTACTGATGAAATATCTGTTCCCCAATAATGCTGACAATGGGGAGCAACTTGGAATAATATTAACCCGGTTCCACAACCTATTTCCAGAACTTTTTTAGGTTGTTGAGCGAGAATAACCTTCACCTTATCATCTAGCCATTCTCGCATCTGAGCAGCCGGGATAGATTCCCCCGTGTAACTACTATTCCAGCCAACAATATTAAATATACCCTCAGAATCTGCCGATGTTTGGCTGTAAATTTGGTTATAGAGGCTTTGCCATTGCTCGATTTGCTCATCGAATAATTGCCCTTTTTCTGAAGTCGCCAAGAGTTCCCCCTCTTGAGACTGACCCACAACATAAGCAATTAGTGTTTTACTGCCGGTTTCTGTCTCCGATGCAATGACTACCGCTTGCTCAACTGCTGGATGTTCACTGAGTATAGTTTCAATTTCCCCAAGCTCAATCCGGAAACCTCGAATCTTAACTTGATGGTCAATACGCCCCAAAAATTCAATATTTCCATCCGGTAAATACCGAGCTAAATCCCCCGTTTTATATAATTTTGCCCTAATTTCTCCCCCTATTGCTCCTGCGACCTTAGCAAAAGGATTAGGGATAAATTTCTGGTCTGTTAATTCGGGACGATTGAGATATCCACGAGCTAAACCTATACCACCAATATGTAATTCTCCCACAATCCCTATAGGAACTGGTTGTAAGTGCGGATTAAGAATATAAATCTGAGTATTGGCAATTGGTTGACCAATACTCACTATCGCTTTTTCACTCCCCGGTAAACAGGGCCAGTAAGTCACATCAATCGCCGCCTCAGTCGGCCCGTAGAGGTTGTGAAGTTCACAGTTAAAATGCTCAAAAAAGCGTTGTGTTAGGTCTAATGGCAGAGCTTCCCCACTACATAAAACCCGCTTGAGAGAACTACATTCTTTTAGCTCTGTTTCTTGCAGAAACACTCGCAGCATCGAGGGGACAAAATGAAGGGTAGTAATTTGCTGCTCTTGGATCAATTGTATTAAATAGATACTATCTTTATGACCTTCTGGTTTAGCTACCACTAGGGTTGCACCGGCTAATAATGGCCAGAAGAATTCCCACACTGAAACATCAAAACTAAAAGGGGTTTTTTGTAAAATGCGATCGCTGTTAGTTAACTGATAAGTATCCTGCATCCACAACAAACGATTCCTGATACCCTGATGAGTATTCATCGCACCTTTAGGCTTACCTGTGGATCCCGAAGTATAAATAACATAGGCTAAATTTTCCCCCGCTACGCCACTGTCACAATTGTTCTGACTTTCTTGAGAAATTGCTGGCCAATCTGTATCTAAAGCAACAACAATCCCAGGGTATTCGTCCAACAATCCCCGCAGCAATTCCGCAGTAATGATCACTTTTACCCCAGTATCTTCTAATAGATAACTTAGGCGTTCTTGAGGATAATTAGGATCTAAGGGGACGTAAGCTCCTCCGGCCTTCAAAACAGCCAATAAACCTACTACCATTTCTAAGGAACGCTCCAGACAAATTCCGACTAATTCCTCTGGTTTTACTCCTAATTTTTGTAGGTAATGACCAAGTTGATTGGCTTTTTCATTTAATTCTTGATAAGTTAATTCTTGATTTTCAAAAATGACCGCCACTCTCTCAGGGTAAAGTTTGGCTTGCTCTTCAAATAGCTGATGAATCCATTGCTTTTGAGGATATTGAATGGCCGTATCATTCCAATCTATCAGCAATTGTTCTCGTTCTTTTGCCGTTAATATATCAATTTCTGACAAATCTATATCGGGATTACTCGTCACTGTTTCTAAGATTTTACGGTAATGTCCTAGCATTCTCTCGACAAAATCTCTGGGAAATTTATCTTTAATAAAAGTGACAGAAACACCACTATCATCCGCTGCTATGGCAAAAACTAATTGAAATTTATTTAACGAAGAAATGTCCCCACACAGGCCTTCTTTGATCACAGCAACGTCAAAAATATTCTCTAGTTCTCCTCCTCTTGCTGCCAAGGTTTTGACCAAACTATCCAGAGCATAGTTTTGATGGCGATATCCTTCCTGTAAATCTTTACGAATGATTCTTAGTAAATCTTTAAATGAACTAAAATTATGTTGATTGAATCGGCAAAATATCAGGCTATCTAATTTTTCTGTATTCAAGGCTCCTGTAGCCGTAGCAAACTCGACTTGAGCAGTATATTTAAACATTAAAACCTGGACAACAGCCAGATGAAATGCTAAATTATTAACAGAATTATTTGCTGTTAAACTGTTGATTTTTTTCTGTAAATCTGTAGAGATAACTTCAATAACGCTATCTTGCTCCCCGGTTTTATTCTGACTTACATTACCAAATAGAGTAGTTACTGGATCTATTTCTTGAAGTTGCCGAATTTGGTAATCTATTGAAACCAGATGTGCTTCCATTGCTGTTCTAACTTTGTCCCTAAATAGTAGTTGATGGCGGTATTCAGAGTCATGGGGTACAATGCTTACCCGTTCCCTGTTCCCTTAAAGCGATAATTCCCGTCTCTGACGAGTGGGATTATTGCTATACGAACTACAGGAAACCCGCCTAGGGCTAAGGTCGAGGTTTCTGTCGCTTCTTCAAAATTGTTCTGAGCCTCGACATCATAGCATATTAACCGACATTCCGCACATCTTCATAATATACTTTTGTATATTTTTACATTTCCCAAGATGTTTTGACGAAAAATCTTCATTGTAGAAACTACTGTTGTCAGCAATAAATTAGTAAAAATTATTAATTGAATATTAAGAAGTGCGGAAAGTGTGACATTTAAAGATATAGTGGCGCGAGGCCAGCAGAGCAGAGCTTAGGATGCCACACCCCACACCAGGTTATTGGAGATGTCTGTTGACAATTACTACCTCGATCAGGTATGATTGGCTGTCTGGTCGTAATAGCTGAAGAAGTGACAACGAGGTGGAAATTTAAGTGAGGTGGGGGGAAAATTTCCTCACTGCAAGCCATCAAATTAATCGACTTACCTGGTAAAAACCAAATTCCCTCGTTATCTTTCGGCGAAAGTCTCAAGCTTTTTCCCTACACCCTAACCCCGACAATCTACACCCTGTTTCACTTTCCATCTGCTTGTCACCCCGTCAGTCGCAATAATTATTCTTTTCCAAGTCGAGTCTAACACTATGGACTTTCAAGATAAAAAGAACTTATCCGAAAACGAGCAATCAATCCAAACTAGAGTTTTTAAAGCTCTTAGTGAAGCTAAAGAAAAATTAAAAGCTTTCGAGTCTCAACAAAGCGAACCCTTAGCTATCGTGGGTTTAGGTTGTCGTTTCGGTCATAATATTGCGACACCTGAATCCTTCTGGTCTTTCCTGAAAGCGGGTAAAAATCACCTCAGAGAAATACCTAATGAGCGCTGGAACCAGCAGGATTTTTATGATTCAGATCGGAATAAAGTGGGTAAAATCTATGTTTCTCAGGGGGGGTTTCTCGATGATGTCTCCCAGTTTGATGCCCATTTTTTCGGAATTGCTCCCAAGGAAGCCGTCGCTATGGATCCTCAGCAAAGGTTGCTTTTAGAGGTGGCCTATGAAGCTTTGGAAAATGCAGGAATGGCAACAACGACGGCTAGAAGGGGAAAAACAGGGGTTTTTATCGGGATTACTAACAATGACTATGCCCGTATTCTTACCTCAAATGAGGACTATAATGCCATCGGAGCCTATCATATTTCGGGTAATCATACTAATGCGGCAGCTGGGCGTATTTCTTACCTTTTAAATCTTAATGGTCCGAGTTTGGCAGTAGATACCGCTTGTTCTTCTTCCTTAGTCGCTGTTCATCTGGCTTGCCGTTCCTTACGTTCCCAAGAATGCAGACAAGCTTTAGTCGGAGGAGTGAACTTAGTTTTAACTCCAGAAGTCGTCATCGCCTTGTGCCGCAATCAGATGTTAGCCGCCGATGGCCAATGCAAAACCTTTGACGAAAGTGCCGATGGGTTTGGGATAGGCGAAGGTTGCGGAGTCATCGTCTTAAAAAGACTCAGTGACGCTCTTCAAGATGGCGATCACATTTGGGCAGTGATTCGGGGGACCGCAGTCAACAACGATGGGGCCAGTGGCGGCTTTACCGTTCCTAATGGGCCTGTGCAGAGAGAATTAATCAGAGAAGCTCTAGCTGATGCTCGTTTAGATGCCGAGGCTATCGATTATGTTGAAGCTCACGGTACAGGAACATCTTTGGGAGATCCCATCGAAATTAAAGCCATAGCCGAGGCATTATGCGTCAATCGTCGGAAATCTAACCCGTTATTAGTCGGTTCTCTCAAAACTAATTTAGGTCATCTGGCGGCGGCGGCCGGAATTTCAGGATTAATTAAAACCGCATTATCGCTACACTACCGTGAAATTCCGGCTCATCTGAATTTCAAAAAACCCAATCCTCATATTAATTGGGATGCCTTACCGATTAGTATCGTCACGCAAAATTGTCCTTGGAATGTTAACAATGGCAAGCTCAAAGCGGCTGGAGTCAGTTCTTTTGGAGCATCGGGAACCAACGCTCATGTTATTTTAAGCGAACCGCCTCAACCGCAACCCCAAAACCCGAAAATATCCCCCATTCTCGTTACTTTTTCGGCTAAAGAACCCGAACGTTTACGTCTTTTTACGACTCAATTTGTGGATTATCTTGAGCAGAAAACATCTCTCAACGTCAAGGACATTGCTCTATCTTTAAATACCGGTCGTTTTCCCCATAAACACCGCCTTGCTCTTTTAGTTTCTAATCAAGAGAATCTGCGACAAGGAATTCAGGCTTTTCTCAAGAGCGATGGGGATGAAAAGCACTTTCAAAATAATAGCTTCGACATTATTTATGGAGAAGCGCAAAGCAATCCTAAAATTGCTTTTCTCTGCAATGACGAGCAAGAAATTAGTCCAGAAATCCCAGAAATCATTGAAACCCTGCTCAATAATGAGCCAGTATTTCATGATGCTTTTAGGCAGTGCGATCATCTGTTTAAAAAATATTTAGAATTTTCTCTTCAGGAATTATTGTCATCTAAAAAAGCCTTAGAGCCTCTGATTCCTTTGTCTGTACAACCGTTATTATTTGCCTATCAATATGCTCTTTGTGAACTCTGGAAATCGTGGGGAATTTCTCCTTCTGCGATTTTAGGTTCTGGATTAGGGGAATATCTCGCCGCTGAACAAGCGGGAGTTTTTTCTCTTGAAGATACCGTCAAGCTGGTGGCGAAACGCGCTCAAATTAGCCCACAAAAACCCAACTCAGAAGACCTTTTATCCTTGCTCAAAAGCACCCCAGAAGTCGATTATAACTCTCCCGATATTACCCTAATTTATCAGGGTGAAGTTGTGAAAAAATCTCTCACAAATTCAGTTAATAGAGGGGAAAGGATTAGGCAGAAATCCGACGAAATCGCCCAGGGAATTTCTACTTTGCATCAAATGGGATATCAAATCTTCCTAGAAATGGGAATTAGTGCCAATCTCATTAATATAGGTCGTCAAAAGTTAGGGGTCAATTCAATTCTATGGTTATCTAGTTTAGGGGAGGATTGTCACAGTGATCAGCATGAGCAAAGGGTGCTAGGTCAACTCTATGTACGAGGATTTAATATTAACTGGGAAGCCTTTCATCGCTCACATCTGGGGCAAAAAATTAGTTTACCTAATTCGCCTTTTATCCGCAAACGCTACTGGATAAATTCTGGCAATAAATCAGAGTCTTCTAGCTATAAAAACCCTAATTATTACTCTGGACATCCCTTACTAGGCGATCATTTTCCTTCTCCCTTAGCTCTCCTTCAATATCGAGGGAGCATTAGTCAACATAAACCTGCATTTTTAAGAGAACATCAGGTTTTTGATCAGGCCATATTGCCAGCATCTGCCTTGATAGAAATGGCTTTAGCTGCCGGGGAGAATCAAAAAGTTATTTTAGAAAATGTTGAATTTAAGAAGGCATTAATTTTAAAAGATACGGAAGACACATTACAGTTAATCATTGAGCAAAAAAGCTTTAAAATTTACCATGCACTTGAGCCAAATTGGGAAATATTAGTTACTGGAAAAATTGATGAATTGAAATCAACTAATTTAACCCATTGTCATTTAGAAGAAATCGCCAAAAATTGTTCTGAAGAAGTCGATATCAACTCCTTTTATGAAACTTATCAAAAATCAGGGATAAATTACGGGAGTAACTTTCGGCTCATTCATCAACTGAAGCGGGGGGAAAATACAGCTTTTGCTCAAATCAAATTAACCGATAGGTTAGAGCGGGAAAAATATCATTTTCATCCAGCTATGTTAGACGCTTGTTTTCAAGGGATTGCTGCCATTTTATTTAAAGAAGAATCCTCAGTAACTTATGTTCCTGTTCGCCTTGGGCAATTGGCATTTTTCCACCCTCCTGATGAGCAGGTAATCAGCGCGGTTCGACTGAAAAACTCCTCCCCTAACCCTAACATTATTATCGCTGATATTGATATCTATTCCCCCCAAGGTCAACCCTTGGCATCCCTCATCAACTTAGAACTAAAAGCCGTTCAATCTCAAGAGATTATCCCCCAAGAAATACCCCCTCAAATCTATCTAGAAGAATGGATGCCTTGCGAGGAATTATTAGGGAATGGTAGAGACACTTTAGTAGCTCCCCAGGTGATTAAAAATCAAATTCACCCCGCACATTTAGAACAACAACTAGGGGAAAAATTGGGGCAATATGAGAGCTTAATGGAGGCCTTGGAAAAGTTAAGCGTAACCTATATTTGGGAAGCCTTAACAAAACTTAATGGACAGCCAAAATTAGGTCAAACTTATTCCGAAGCACAGATAGCAAATCAAGGTCAAATTGTCGATTTTTACCGACCTTTATTATCTCGATGTTTAAGTATTTTAGCTGAAGAAAAAATCGTTAATCAGACAAAAGATGGCTGGTTATTCGTCAAAGAATTAGAAGCACCTTCATCGCCATCGCAAATTAAAATTCTCCGCCAAGAATTTGCCGATTATCCAGCAGAAATTAGTCTAATGGAGCGTTGTGGCTCTGCTTTGGCAGCAGTCATGAGTCGTCAAGTTGAGCCATTAGAATTACTCTTTCCTCAAGGGGATTTAGAAGCGATCGCAGCAATTTATTCGGAAGCTGCCGGAGCTAAATTGATGAATCAGTTAGTCGCCACCACAATCAGCCGTGCTATTGCGAATTTCCCCCCCTATTATCCCCTAAGAATTCTCGAAATTGGGGGAGGAACAGGAGCCGTTACTGCTGGCATTTTACCTCACTTACCGACAGAAAATATCGAATATGTATTCACCGATATTTCCTCTAGTTTCTTAACAAGAGCCAAGGAAAATTTTAGAAACTATCCCTTTATTAAATATCAAACTTTAGACATTGAAAAAAATCCCTTTACTCAAGATTTTCTCCCCGGCAGTTTTGACATAATCATCGCCGCTAATGTTCTTCATGCCACAGCCAACCTTCAAAAAACCCTTGAAAATGTGCGCTCTCTCATCGCTCCTAAGGGACGACTAATCCTCTTAGAAAGTACCGGGGCAAGACGTTGGGTAGATTTAACCTTTGGCTTGACAGAAGGATGGTGGTTATGTAGTCAAGATCTGCGGCGGAATGGTTATCCGTTAATCAGCACAAAAGATTGGCAAAATTTACTGATTGAGAATCAATTTGAAGACATTAATATTATCGAACCAAGCCAAGCAAAAACCCGAAATTTATTAAAACAAAGTGTCATCATTAGTCGAAGCAGTGAGCAATTACCTTCTCTTCCGGCAAAATCTTACTATCATCAAATAATCTGGGCAGATAGTCAAGGAATTGCTAACGGTTTAATCCCTCTATTCCAACAGAGAGGAATAAGTTGTTCTTGCGTCTTTTCCAAAGATATTAACCCGGAGATGGCTGAAGATTACCTATCAATATTGAGAAACTCGATAACTTCAGAAACTCGTCAAATACTGTACTTCTGGGGCTTAGAAAAAATCCCTGGAGAAATTGATCAACAAGTCGAGATTCATTGTCAACGATTTCTCTTTTTCTTACAAGCCTTATTGCAGCAAGAAAATCCGCCGGCTCTGATTTTAGTGACTCAAGGAGCAGTACCAGCAAAAGCCATTAAAACCCTGACCTCTCCCTCTCAAGCATCCTTATTAGGAATAGCCTTCAGCCTAGTCTTAGAACATCCTGAACTTAATTTCAAGGCAATTGACCTAGATCCAGATGAAGTAAACTCAGCCGACAAACTGCTGCAAGAAATCTACAGTAATCCCCAAGAAAACCGGGTTGCTTTGCGGGGGGAACAGCGTTTTTATCCCCGTTTAGTGCAGAGAAAACTTGAAGATGGAAATATCAATTTTAGTCCTGATGGCTATTATTTAATCACAGGAGGCACAGGGGGGTTAGGATTAGCAACAACCCGATGGATGATTGAAAAAGGGGCGCGGAATCTAGTTTTGTGTAGTCGTCGAGGGGCAGAAGGAATTAGCCCTGAAATATTAGCCAATCTCTCCTCTAGTGGGGCAGAAATTACCATCAAAAAACTTGATATTACTGATGCTGAAAAACTGCACACTGTCTTAGAAGAATGCCGTTCTAAATATCCTGTGCGGGGCGTTTTTCACATTGCTGGAACCTTAGACGATACAACCTTATTAAGACTAACACCAGAGCGCTTTAATTATGTTTTAGCTCCCAAAGTTAAAGGAACTTGGTTGCTTCATCAACTCACCCTAAATGACCCATTAGAATTCTTTGTCTGTTATACTTCTGCTGTATCTTTAATTGGCTCAGCTGGACAAGCTAATGCTGCGGCAGCTAATGCCTTTGAAGACGCTTTTATCTATTATCGTCAGGCGCATCATTTACCCGGAACGGTCATAAATTGGGGTCCTTGGAGCGAAATAGGTGCAGCAGTAGATCGCAATGTTTTGGAGAGATTAGCCGCTAAAGGATATGCGGCTATGAAACCAGATTTAGCCCTTAATGCTCTGGAAAAAATTCTCCTAAATCAGATTATTCGCGCTGGTGTAATTAAGATTGACTGGCAACAATTTCCTTATATTCATCAAAGCTTTTATAAAAACTTTCTGCCTCAAGGAAAACCCCAAGCTGCCCCCTCATCTGAGTTTTTAAAACAATGGCAAAATTTAACCTTAAAAGAGCGTCCTAATTGGCTAACTAATCATATCATTATGCGTGTTTCTAATGTCTTAGGACACTCAAATGATGAAACTTTTTCCCCTCAACAAGGCTTTTTTGATTTGGGGATGGACTCTCTCACTTCTACAGAGTTACGAAATCTGTTACAAACTGACTTTAATTGTTCTCTCCCTTCGACGATTACTTTTCGTTTTCCGAATGTTGAAGCCTTAGCTAATTATTTACAGCGAGAAGTTCTAGATAATTCTCAACCGGTATTTACCCCTCAAATAAAAGCAGAAATTTCTCAAAAACAGCCAGAAAAATCACAACTCGATGATGATCCTATTGTTATTGTCGGCATGGCTTGTCGATTCCCCGGCGGTGCTAAGAATTTACAATCTTTCTGGGAACTTTTAGAACAGGGAAAAGATGCTATAACAGAAATTCCTCAAGATCGCTGGGATCAGGAAACATGGTATGATCCTAATCCCAATGTCCCCGGCAAAATATACGCTCCTTACGGTGCATTTCTAGAACAAATTGAGGAATTTGATGGAGAATTTTTTGGCATTATTCCTAGAGAATCTGTCGCTATGGATCCTCAGCAGCGTTTACTCTTGGAAACTACTTGGCAAGCTTTAGAATCTGCTGGACAAAATCCCCAAAAATTACGCAACAGTCAGACGGGAGTTTTTATCGGTTGCATGACGCAAGATTATGCCCAATTAAGTTATTCTCCTCAAGCCATTAATGCTTATACTGGTTCAGGAACTTCTGTTAGTATGGCGGCGGGTCGTCTTTCTTATGTCCTTGGTTTACAGGGTCCATCAATGACCATTGACACCGCTTGTTCCTCCTCATTAGTAGCGATTCATTTAGCTTATAATGCCTTACTTAATGGTGAGTGCGATCTGGCTTTAGCCGGAGGGGTTAATATTATTTTAACTCCCATTATTTCTTTAATCGAAAGTCGCGCCCATATGCTTGCCCCTGATGGACATTGCAAAACCTTTGATGAGAGCGCAAATGGCATGGTGCGAGGAGAAGGCTGTGGAATAGTTGTTCTGAAAAGATTGAGCCAAGCGGTTAAGAATGGAGACCAAATTTTGGCGAAAATTTATGGCACAGCCGTCAATCATGATGGTCCAAGTAGTGGGCTAACCGTTCCTAATGGTCAAGCTCAAGAAAAATTATTATATCAAGCCCTTAAACGTGCTAATCTCAAGCCTGAACAAATCGATTATATCGAAGCTCACGGCACTGGAACAGCCCTTGGTGATCCGATTGAATTAGAAAGTATGTCCGCCGTTTTTGGTCAACGCTCCCCTAATCGGCCTTTAATTATTGGTTCAGTAAAAACGAATTTAGGCCATTTAGAAGGTGCTGCCGGAATTGCCGGATTAATTAAAACCGTTCTAGCGTTACAACACCATAAAATACCTCCTCATCTTCACTTTAAAAATCCTAATCACCGCTTTGATTGGAGTTCTCATATTTTTGAAGTTCCTGTACAAGGAAAACCTTGGAATATCAGCGAACGTCCAAGGATTGCTGGAGTAAGTTCCTTTGGATTTAGTGGAACGAATGCTCATATCATTGTTGGGGAAATTGACGCTGATTTACCTCAACCTTCGGAGAATAATTTTTATCTATTACCCCTTTCGGCTCGCTCTGAAAAATCGCTGCAAGAGTTAGCGAGAAATTATCAAGATATTTTGACTGAGTCTATCAATTTAGCTGATGTTTGTTTTACCGCCAGTACAGGGCGGGGGATTTTTCCGCAACGAATCTGTATTTTAGCAGACTCAATAACCACGGCACAACGAGCATTAATTGATTACCAAGATGGTGAAAATTCTGACTCATTAATCCGACCGACTTTATCAGAGACTCCGCCAAAGATAGCTTTCCTCTTTTCTGGACAAGGCTCTCAATATTCTGGCATGGGAGAAACCCTTTATAACCGAGAAGTTGTTTTCAAGGAAACATTAGATCTTTGTGCTCAAATTCTAGAACCCCTTTTAGAAAAATCTCTCTTAGATTTAATCTTTCAGGAGCAAAATAGTGAGTTATTAGAGGAAACCCAAATCACTCAGCCGGTGATTTTTTCCCTTGAATATGCACTTGCCAAATTATGGCAATCTTGGGGAATACAACCTTCAGCCCTTTTAGGACATAGTATCGGGGAATATGTGGCGGCTTGTTGGGCAGGAGTCTTTTCTTTAGAAGATGCCTTAAAATTAGTGACTCAACGGGGTAAATTAATGGGAAAATTGCCCCACAATGGCAGTATGTCCGCTATTTATGCTGATTATGAGACGGTAGCAAACGCTCTAACTTCTTATGAAAATCAAGTTAATATTGCTTCAGCCAATGGCTCAATTACCGTCATTTCTGGATTTAAAGAGATTGTTGAGCAACTGGAAAAAAACTTTATTGATCAAGGGCATAAAACTAAACGTTTAGCGGTATCTCATGCTTTTCATTCTCCTTTAATGCAGCCCATTCTTGATGATTTTTCCCAGGTCTTAAAAACAATTTCTTTTCATGAACCTAGCTTAACGATTATTAGTAATCTGACAGGGAAAGCTGTAGGTTCAGAAATTACAACTCCTGATTATTGGGTAGATCATCTGCGTAGTACTGTACAGTTTAGTCAAGGATTTCAGTCTTTAATTGATCAGGGTTATCGTTGTTTTCTAGAAGTCGGTTCTAAGCCTGTATTACTGAGTATGGCTCGCCTTATTTCTGCCAACCAAGATCTATTATGGTTGCCTAGTATTGTACCCGGGCAGGATGAACAGGCACAAATGTATAGAAGTTTAGCGACACTTTTTGTTAATGGTTATTCTGTAGACTGGACTACAGTATTTAAACAAGGTAAGCGGATTATTTTACCGACTTATCCCTTTCAAAGAGAACGGTATTGGCTATCTAATTCGGAATTTTCTCTAGGGCAAATCAAGACTCAGTTACATCCTTTTATTAAAGATTTTAAAAAGTTAGCAACGGGAGACATGATCTTTGAAGGCGAGGTGAGTTATCTTAACCCTAGTTATTTAGAAGAACATCAGGTATTTGATAACATTGTATTTCCAGCTACTGGTTTTATTGAAGCTATTTTAGCCGCAAGTCAGAAAATATTTAATGGGCATTTTGTCACCCTTCAAAATGTCTCTATTCATCAGGGATTACTCTTATCTCCAACTCCCTTAATAGTCCAAATAATTTTTAGACCTAAAAAATCATCTCAACTGATTTATACTTTTGAGATATTTAGCAGTGATTCTGCACAAGAAAAATGGGTTCTTCATGTTACAGGTGAAGTCAAACCTAAGGATATACAAAGCTTGGCTGCCTCAGAATTAACCCAAACTAAATTAGAAAGAGAAACCCCTAAAGAATCAATTTCTATTCGTGAATTCTATGAACTTTATCAGCAGATGGGGATCAGGTATGGGGAGCAGTTCCAAGCGATTCAAGAGTTATATTCTTTCAAAAAAGGCTCTCAAGCTAAAATTAGTATTAACCCTAGTTTAGCGGATCGGCGTTATCATTTTCATCCAGTTCTTTTGGATGCTTGCTTACAAAGTATTGGGGCAGCTTTCCCCGAAATTCATGGTCAAGAATTGCATCTACCTTATGGATTCTCTTCCTTGGAAATATTCCTAAATCCAACTTCGCAAGTTTGGACGGAAGTTCAGGTCATCTCAGATACTAATGGTGAAATGAGAGTAAATGTTAATATTTATGATGAACAAGGACAGCTTTGCGCTCGCTTTACTGACTTAACAGCACGGCGCATAAATCCGGCTATTTTACAGAGTTTATGGCAAGAAAAGTCGAACGATTGCTTTTATAAAGTGGAATGGAAAAAACTTCCATCAATGCCAACTGTTGCCGTCAATTCTCAAAATTCTTGGTTAGTCTTGGTTCGTCCAGAAACAGACTTAAATTCCCTAATTAATTTATATAAAAGGGCAGGAGAAAAAGTAATTACTGTAGAAATGGGGCAGAATTATCAATGTAATTCTCAAGATTATTTTGTCATCAATCCGGCTCAGAAATCTGATTTTCAGCGTCTCTATCAAGAAGCTTATCCATCGGGAGAATTTCCGACTGGCGTTGTTTTTTCTTGGGAATCTTCAGAAGCTGAAGACGTGCTAGATACAGTATATCAGAGTTCTCATGCCGTCTTAAATTTAGTGCAAACCCTCACTAATAACTGGGATAAATTACCTCATTTATGGCTGATTACTCGCGGGGCTAATAAAATTATCAATGATACGGCTTTATATCCTCAACAGTCCCATTTATGGGGATTAGGAGCAGTCATTAATCAAGAGTATCCTAAAATGGGTTGTGTTTGTTTAGATTTACCAATCCATAAAGAAGCTAATGAAGCTGAACTTTTATTCAATGAATTAAAGTGTTTCCCCCATGAATTCCGTTTGGCTTTACGTCAAGGAAACCGCTACGCAGCCAGGTTAGTTTCTGCATCTCTTCCTAGCTCAGAAAAACGACATTTTATTAATCAGTCAGGGGTTTATTTAATCACGGGAGGGGGAGGAAAACTGGGCGGATTAGTGGCTCAATGGTTATCAGAAATGGGAGCAAGTCACTTAGTTTTGTGTAGTCGCCATGTTAAATCTTCAACAGAATTGATAGCCCCATTAGTGGAGAAAGGAACAAAAGTAACCTTGATTGAAGCTGATATTACTTCCCCCACAGATATGAAAAATTTATTCTCTCGTTTTGGGGCAGACTTGCCCGTCTTACGAGGAATAATTCACGCAGCAGCGGTCTTAGAAGATGGGCTGATCAGTAATCAAAGTTGGCAAAAATATCAAAAGGTAATGAGTCCAAAAGTAGCAGGAACTCTATTATTAGATCGTTATACTCGCTCTCTATCTTTAGACTTTTTTGTGAGCTTTTCTTCTGCGGCTGTCATCCTTGGTTCACCGGGTCAAAGTAATTATGCTGCGGCTAATGCTTTCATGGATGCTCTAATGCAGCAACGGCAAAGTTTAGGATTACCTGGTATTAGTATTAATTGGGGAGCTTGGGAGACGGGCAACCAAATTGATCAACAACGTTTCGCTAATTGGGGTTTGCAGATGATGCCTTCTGAGCAAGCGTTTCAATATCTCAATCAGGTAATTTTAGATGATATTACTCAAGGGATAGTTCTCGATATTAATTGGTCGATTTTTAACCAAATTTTCAATATTAATCAACCCTTCTTTAGCGAGGTATTAACCCTAAAAAATCAAAAACAAACAAGTCCAGCAAAACTATTAGAACGATTAAAATCTGTCTCTATAGACGAACGAATAAACGCTTTAGTAGAAGGACTGGAGAAAATATTAAGAGAAGTGACTGGGTTAAATGGGAACAAAGTTATTCCTCAACAAACATCATTCTTAGACTTAGGTTTAAACTCTCTAATGGTCATAGAATTTAAAAATCGCTTAGAAACAGATTTAGGGTGTAAATTGCCATCTTCGATCATTTTCGATTATCCTAATCTTCTCAGCTTAAGTACCTACTTACGGGAACAAATTCTAGCCAATCATCTCGATTTTGAGATTAAAATAAATCCAATTCCTGACAATCATAGTCCCTATGACAGCCTCAGTGAAGACGAACTGGCAAGATTACTTAATCAAAAATTAACGGAGCTTGATCAATATGGAGGTTAAATTTTAAAAATAATGTTTCAAAAGGCATGAGATGTGGTAGGCTAAGTAGATGAACATGAGTAAGCTTAACTCTGTGGGGTTAAACTTTTGTTTATATTCACTGATAGTAGCATCCTAATTTATGTTTAACGGCGTATAAACTTAGAAATTATCGAGAATGGGGCATGGTTGAGAGTATAGATTACAAAAAATTAATGGCAACGACCTTAAGCAAAATGGAGGTAATGCAGGCTCGTATCAATGAATTAGAGACGAGACAAAGTGAATCCATTGCGGTGGTCGGAATGGCCTGTCGTTTTCCGGGAGGTATTAATTCCCCAGAAAAGTATTGGAGTTTTTGTCAAGCTGGACTTGATGCGATAGTAGAAGTTCCTAAAAGCCGTTGGGATATATCAAAACTGTATTCTCAAGAACCAACTTTAGGAAAAATGAACACCGCTTATGGGGGATTTCTTCAAGAGAATATCACAGAATTTGATGCCCGTTTCTTTTCGATCTCAGCAAGAGAAGCTGCCTCCATGGATCCTCAACAAAGGTTACTCTTAGAAGTTGCTTGGGAAGCCTTAGAAAATGCCAATTTACCTCTGAAAAATTTAGCCGATAATAAAGTAGGGGTATTTGTGGGGATTACTAGCATTGACCATGCCCTGAAGGTTTACGGCACAAACTATGATCAAATTGACTCTTTTTTTGGCACCGGCAATGCTCTAAGCGCAGCCGCTGGCAGGCTATCTTATTTTCTCAATCTTCACGGTCCTTGTCTCTCGATTGATGCAGCCTGTGCCTCCTCATTAGTAGCCGTCCATCAGGGGATTCGTAGCCTGAGAAATCGTGAATGTGAACTCGCTTTAGTGGGTGGGGTAAACCTCATTTTAGAACCCGCAATTACGATTACTCTTTCTCAGTCGGGAATGATGTCCCCCGATGGGCGTTGCAAGACTTTCGATGCCTCTGCAAATGGATATGTGCGAGGGGAAGGCTGTGGGGTTTTAATTTTAAAAACTTTATCAGAAGCCCAGAAAAACGGGGATCAAATTCTTGCCCTGTTGCGAGGTTCGGCAGTGAATCATAATGGCGCTGCTGCAGGTTTAACCGTACCCAGTGGACCCGCCCAGCAAGAATTGCTCCGTCAAGCTCTAGCTGATGCCAGAATAGTCCCTGAAGATGTCAGCTACATAGAAGCTCATGGCACAGGTACTTCTTTAGGAGATCCCATCGAATTGAATGCCATTGCCTCAGTTTATGGAAAGCGCTCCGACCCTCTTTATGTCGCCTCAGTGAAAACCAATATCGGCCACCTTGAAGCCGCTGCTGGCATGGCGGGAATAATTAAAACGATTCTGATTCTTCAACAGGGTAAAATCCCTCCCCATCTTCATTTCCAAAGCCCTAATCCTCTGGTTGATTGGGAAGACCATCCTATTAAAATTCCTACTCAAAATATACCTTGGCCGAATAACAATAAAGTACCCATAGCTGGGGTAAGTTCTTTCGGGTTTTCTGGCACAAATGCCCATGTCATTGTTCAACAAGCACCCGTCAGCAAAATCTCAGAAATTCAACAACAAATTCCTAGTCATCTCTTAACTCTTTCAGCCCACAACACAACCGCTTTAAAAGAATTAGCTAAACGTTTTCATACCCTCCTAGAATCTCATCCTGAAATTGGAGATATTTGTTATAGTGCAGCTGTCGGAAGGATAGATTTACCTGAACGTTTAGCCATTGTTGGCGATACTTGTCCAGAATTACAACAAAGATTAGCCGCTTTTGCTGAAGAAAACCCACTTGATGATTTGACTTTTTATCAACGTTTTACATCAGAAAAATCCCCTAAAATTGTTTTTCTTTTTACAGGGCAAGGGGCTTGTTATCCCGGCATGGGGCATCAACTCTATCAAACTCAGCCGACATTTCGTCAATATATTGATCAATGTGGCGAAATATTAGCGAAGTATTTAGACCATCCTTTAACTGAAATATTATTTGGTGAACAGACCGATTTAATCAATCAAACCGCTTACGCTCAACCGGCTATATTCGCCCTAGAATATTCCCTAACAATGCTATGGAAATCTTGGGGAATTACCCCCAGTTTACTGATTGGCCATAGTGTGGGAGAATATGTAGCAGCTTGTATCGCAGGAGTATTTAGCTTAGAAGCTGGACTCGCCTTAATTGTCAAACGGGGGCAATTAATGCAAACCACAACCTCCGGGAAAATGGCTTCAATTTTTGCTGATGAAGAGACAGTAAGTTCCCTAATTAAAAATTATAATGAAACGGTTTCAATAGCTGCCATTAATCATCCTCAACAGATTGTTATTGCTGGAGAAAGTGCCAGCCTTGAGGAAGTTATTAGCACCTGCAAAAAGCAAAAAATTCCCGCCCAATATCTCCCCGTTACTCAGGCTTTTCATTCCCCTTTAATGGAGCCAATTTTAAAAGAATTTGAAAAAGAGGCTCGTCAAATTTCTTATCAACGACCCCAAATTCTCTTACTTTCAGGACTTGATGGAGAGGTTTTAGAAAATGCACCAGATGCCACTTATTGGAGCAAACAATGCCGAGAACCAGTAAGATTTTTGTCGAGTTTGATAACCGCTTTCAACAAGGGATATAACCTATTTTTAGAAGTGGGACCAAGACCAATACTGGCAGAACAAGGTCGTCGTTATAAAGATGAGGTCATCTGGTTAAGTTCTCTCAATCGTGGCTTAGATAACTGGCATACAATTCTTTCAGCCTTGGGACAACTCTACCTCAATGGCCTGCCTTTCAACCCAGAACAATTCAATCAGAATTATGGCTATAAAAAAGTCAGATTGCCGAACTATCCCTTTCAAAGAAAACCTTTCCAATTTCAGCCTAATCCTCGAACAGAAAATCAGAGCATTGACAAAATATTCCTAGACTCACAAACTTCTAACCTTACCGAAACCACAGTTTTTAATATGCAAAAGCATCAACAGGAAATCCGTAATCAATTAAAATCAATTCTGGCTTTACTTCTGAAAGAAGATGAGAATGATCTGCCGGAGGATGAGACATTACTAAACTTAGGAGCAGACTCAATTATCTTGACTGACTTTTCTCGCAAAATTGAAGAAAAATTTCAAGTCAAAGTTAAAATAGATCAACTCTTTACCGATTTACAAACTCTTGTTGATATCTCCGAACACCTCTGCCAATTTGTAAAAGAGAAACCCTTAGAAAATACTTCAGAAATAACAACTAAAGTTATCGATGACGAGACAGAATTAAGCAATTATCTGCAAGTCATTAATCAATTGCAACCCATCGCTACAGCCTATATCATCAAGGCTTTAGAGTCCTTAGGGAAAAAACTTAATCAGGGGGAACAATGGACAATAGAAACCCTAAGACAAACCTTACCTATTGCTCCCAAATATCACATTTTGCTCAATCGTTATTTGCAGGATTTAGAGCAAGCTAATATTCTTCAAAATAAAGGGAATATTTGGACTGTCAAAAACTTGCCTGAGTATTTTTCCTTACCCCAAGCCCTACAAAAGCTAGAAAAAATTTGTCCGTCTGCAAAACCTGAATTAGAAATGTTGCAACGCTGCGGCGAAAATTTAGCAGAAGTTCTTAAGGGAAATACAGATCCCTTGACATTAATTTTCCCAGAAGGTTCCGTTGCTCATGCAGAAAGTATCTATGGCAACTCTCCCGTATCTCGATTGATGAATCAACGAGTTGCCCAAGCTATTAACCAGATTTTAAAGAACTTTTCTAATAGTGATCGCCCCTATCGAATTCTCGAAATAGGAGGAGGAACTGGTGCCACTTCAGAAGCAATTCTTAACCACTTAAACCTCGATCATGTCACTTATTCTTTTAGCGAAGTTTCTCCCTTCTTACTGCATCAAGCTAGGCAAAAATTTCAGAAAAAATATAACCTAAACTTTCATCAACTAGACATTGAAAAGTCCCCCATTTCTCAGGGGATACCTGCCCATACTTATCATATTGTTGTGGCCGCTAACGTCCTTCATGCAACCCGAAATATTACAGAAACTCTAACCCATATTCGGGAACTTCTGCGCCCCGGCGGTTACTTAGTTCTCCTCGAAACCGTAGAAAATAACTCATGGCTGAATTTAACCTTTGGATTAACCCCCGGATGGTGGCGCTTTCAGGATCAACAATTACGCTCAGATACTCCCTTATTAAGGGGTGAAAATTGGTGTTCCGTTTTAAAAAGTTGTGGGTTTGCTACGGCGAATAGTTTCTCTAAACAAAACAATATTCCCATTAACAATGGACAAGAATTAATTCTTGCTTGTGTGCCAGATGAACCCCTCTCAATTCCTGCAATGCCTAAGCTCACTGTCTCTGGTGAAAGCTCTGGTAAAGAAGCCTTAATGATGGCTCAATTACAATCTTTAAAAGACCTAAAAGACCTCCATGAAAAAACCATTATCAAGCAATTAGAAGTTCTTCAAACTGCCCCCGTCTCCCCCAGTATAGCCCCCGAAATATTAACGAATCAGACTCAAATCATTCCTGCCCAAAGCTCTAAAATAGAAACTTACCCGCCGGTTTCTCAAGAGAAGCCCAAATCTCCTGAGAAACCTAGTTCTCCCAATTTAAACCCCTTAGCCTTAAAGCTCACTGAGAACAAATCCTTAACCGAACAACAACAAGCCTTTATTCAAAATTTACAGGGTATTTATAACCAGAAAACCGCCAAATCAAAAGCCTATTCACAAAATAGCCGTAAGACAATGGTAGATGTTAAACCGACCATTGACTTCCGCATGGCCTTAAAAGAATTTCAATATCCCATTGTTTCAGAATCCGCTCAAGGGGCTTATTTTAAGGACATTGATGGCAATAATTACATTGACTTAGCCATGGGGTTTGGGGTTAACTTTTTTGGGCATAGTCCTGATTTTGTCATTGAAGCGGTTCAAGAACAAATAAATCGAGGAATAGGTTTAGGAATGCAGTCAAATCTGGCCGCCGAAACCGCCGCTTTAATTAGTGAAATGGGCCGAGTCGAAAGAGTCGCTTTTAGTAATACGGGAACCGAGGCGATTATGGCGGCTGTTCGCATTGCTCGCTCCCGTACAAAACGTCAAAAAATCGTTATGTTTGCCGGCTCCTATCATGGAACTTTTGACGGCATCTTAGCACGAGTAGGAGAAGATAAAACCACTGCTCAACCTTTAAGTCTAGGCACCCCTTTAGGAATGGTTGAAGACGTAATAGTCTTGAGTTATGGAGTTGAAGAAAGCCTCGATATTATTGCTACTCATGCTGATGATTTAGCCGCCGTATTAGTCGAACCAGTTCAAAGTCGCAAACCCGATTTACAGCCTCAAGAATTTCTGCAAAAACTACGACAAATAACCCACAAAAAAGGAATCACACTCATTTTTGATGAAATTATTACCGGCTTTCGGATTGCTCCGGGAGGAGCGCAAGAATGGTTCAATGTTGAAGCCGATATAGTCATTTATGGTAAGGCCATTGGAGGAGGTTTACCAATTAGTATGATCTGCGGTAAAGCAGATTTCTTAGATACCGTTGACGGCGGTTTCTGGCAATACGGAGATGACTCTCATCCCCAAACCGAGTTAACCGCTTTTGGGGGAACTTTTTGTCGTCATCCTTTAGCCCTTGCTGCTTGTCGTGCTGTGCTGTTACATCTTCGGGAAAACAGTACAACGATTCAAGAAAAAGTGAATCAATTAACTCATCGATTAGCCACCGAAGTCAATCAGTTTTTTCAAGAAATAGGCATTCCGATTCGGGTTGTTAATTTTGGCTCTTTATTCCGCTTTGAACCTTTTGGAGCTTATAGTATCTTCTTACAACCCATCGAATTACCCCTCTTTTATTATCTATTAAATCTCAAAGGGATCTACACATGGGAAAAACGAGTTTGTTTTCTCTCCACCTGCCATACTAATGAAGATATAGACAAAGTTATAGTAGCTGTCAAAGAAGCGATTACGGAATTGCAGCAAGCCGGTTTTTTTGCTAATGCTAAACGCCCCCAAGTCAAGAAAGAAGAAAAAAAGCCGCTCTCTGAAGATGAAGATGGTAGGGGACATTTACCATCTTTAAATCAATCCTTTCCCACCAGTGAAGCTCAACGTCAGCTTTGGTTATTAGCTGAATTAGACCGTAATGCTTCAGCATCCTATAACGTCACAACATCCCTAGAATTACGAGGTTCTTTAGATGTTTACATTTTAGAAAAAACGATTAATCAAGTTATTAATCGCCATGAAGCTTTGCGAACCCAAATTATAGAACAAGGAGAATTACAGGAAGTTGTCAATGAAGTTAACATTAAATTAAAACTAATTGATTTGAAGGATGAAGATAATCCCGAAGCGACGGCATTAGCGTTACGATCTCAGTTTTCCCAAAAACCCTTTGACTTGTCGATTGCCCCCTTATTTGCTGTGATTTTAATGCGCTTAAAACCTGACCATTATCTGCTATCTTTAAAAACTCATCATATTGTGGCAGATGGTTGGTCACTAGGATTAATTTTGCAGGAAATTGGTCAATTTTATTCATCCCCAAATAACACAACTAAAGAGGTTCTCAAACCACCGATGCAGTTTCGGCAATATTTAACTTTGCGAGCGCAAGAGACGCAAAGTCCACAAATGTTAGAGCATCGGGATTTTTGGTTGAAAACCTATCAAGAACATCTGCCAACCTTTGAGCTTCCCACCGACTTTCCCCGTCCCGCTGTTAAAACCTACACTGGTGGACAAGAAAGTCAAGTCATTCCTTCTGAAGTTGGGCAAAATTTGCAGAAAGTAGGACGCAAAAATAAAGCTACATTATTTATGACGATGTTCGCCGCTTATACTGCTTTTTTGCGTCGAATTTCTGGCCATAAAGATTTAGTCATTGGTATTCCTATTTCTGGGCGACAAATAGAAGGCAGTGACAACTTAGTAGGCTTTTGTTCTCAATTTTTACCCCTGCGGATACAAGTCGATGCTACCACCTCTTTTATTGAACATTTACAACATACTAAACAAACCCTGATAGACGCTTTTCGCCATCAGAGTTATACTTTAGAGGATTTATTAGCAGCTTTACAATTACCTAGAGATTTTTCTCGTTCCCCTCTCATTTCGGTATCTTTTAACATGGATCCTAGTTTAACTCTGCCTGAGTTTAAAGACTTAAAAGTATCCTTGCCACCGGAACCGATTGGTTACACCCCTTTTGATCTAGGATTTAACTTAATTGAACTTAATGATAACCTCATTATTTACTGCAATTACAATACAGAACTCTTTAAAAAAGAGACAATTAAACAATTTATTGAAAGCTTTGAAATTTTGCTGAGGGGAATCATTGACGATGCTAATAATCTTCTTTATCAGTTACCTTTATTAACCTCAGTACAACAAGAGCAGTTACTCAGACAATTAACGGGAAAAACTCGCAAACTCCCTGAAAAATCCACCATCATTGATGACTTTGTAGCTCAAGTTAAATTAACCCCTAATGCTCCCGCCTTAATTGCGGGAAAAATTAGCCTTAGCTATCAAGAATTAAATGAAAAAGTCAATCGTCTTACTCATTATTTACAGCAGGAATATCAGCTAGGTGTAGGAAAAGTGATTGGGGTGATGCTCCAGCGTGATCACAACTTAATCATCGGGATTCTGGCTACCTTTAAAACTGGAGCGACTTACGTTCCTATAGACTCTCAATATCCTAACAGTCGCATTGAGTTTATTTTAAAAGATAGTGGCTGTCATGTTTGCCTAACGGAGAGTAATTTTATCTCTAAGTTACCTGAAAAAATAGAGAAAATTTGCTTAGATAAAATCGATCCTATTGTTGAAAAATATGACAAAAATGAGCCTAAAATATTCCGCAACTCTAGCCAAACCGCCTATATTTTCTACACTTCAGGCTCAACTGGTAATCCTAAAGGAGTCATGGGCCGTCACATCTCAATTTTGAATGTTATTCAAAGCTTACGACTTACCTTTGATTTAGATAAACATCCTGAATGGCGCTATATTTTCACAGCTGCTGTTACTCATGATCCATCTATTCGTAATATTTTTCTCCCCTTAACCATAGGTGCATCCCTATATATGTACGAAATAAAATATATAGGACATTTGGTTTCTTTCTTACAGGAAAATCAAATTAATGCCCTACACACCACCCCATCTATCTATCGAGAAATCTTCGGGCTACTTGAACCAGAAGAAACCATTTCCAGCTTAAAATATATCTCGGTAGGAGGGGAAAAATTAGATCGGGAAACTGCCTTAGCTTTACGGAAACGTTTTCCAGCAGAAATTGTTAGCAATGTCTACGGATCTACAGAAACTTGTGTAGGAGTATCCCAGTATGAAATCACGGAAAACTTAGACAGCGAAATCCCCCTCGGTCAAGTTTTCCATAACAATCGCTTAGGGGTTCTTGATGAATTTAATAATCCCGTTCCCCTCCATGTAATCGGCGAAATTTGTGTAGAAGGTGCCGCCCTAGCATCGGGTTATCATAACCAACCCGAAATGACTCAAGAAAAATTTAAACCTAGCTTTCTTGATGAGACAAAAACTCTCTTTAGAACCGGCGATTTAGGCAAGCAAACTGCTCCCGGTATCATTGAGTTTATAGGACGAAAAGATAATCAAGTTAAGGTCAATGGTTATCGAATTGATCCCGGAGAAATTGAATATCAATTGACTCGTTATGCTCCCATTGAAAGGGCGATTGTTTTACCCGTTCAAGTGAATAATCAAACTCAATTATCTGCTTACTGTCAAACAGACAAAATTCTGGAAATTGCTGAGATTCGAGAATTTCTTGCCAAATTTTTACCAGTTTATATGATTCCGAGTTACTTTATTTTTTTAAAGCAATTCCCCTTAACTCGACATGGGAAACTTGACCTGCACTCCCTGAGAGAACTCAGAGAAACCAGTAAATCTCTGGTTAATTCTAATTATGTTCCACCCCGGAATTATTTAGAATCCAATCTCGTTAGCATCTGGGAAAAAATTCTCTCTAAATATCCTATCGGTATTTTTGATAACTTCTTTGAAATTGGCGGTCATTCTCTACTCTTATCAAGGGTTGTAACCCGGGTTCATAAAGAACTAAATGTATCCGTAAAATTGGCTGACTTCTTTAAAGTTCCAACCATTGCTGGATTGGCGACTTTAATCTCCCAGACTCAATACAATTATCAAGAACCCATTGCGGCAATTCCCCCCCAAAAATCCTATCCGATGTCTCATGGTCAGCGTCGTCTTTGGGCTTTAGAATTTCTAGATCACAATCATAATGCTTACGGAATGCCCAGTGCTTATCAATTCAAGGGCAATCTTAATATTGATGCTTTTGAAAATGCCTTTCAACAGTTAATTCAACGCCATGAAATTTTGCGGACAACCTTTACTTTAATCAATAATCAACCCCGTCAAGTTGTCCATAATCAAATGAACTTTGTCATTAAACAAATAGACCTGACAGCTTATGTTAGGACAGAACAAGAAAACTTGATCGAAGAAGCGATTGCCCATAATGCCAAAACGACTTTTGATTTAGAAGTCGGACCGTTACTTAAAGTTAACTTACTTAAACTAAGCCAAGAGAATTACATCGTCTTGTTTAATATGCACCATATCATTTCTGATGGTTGGTCAGCAGGGGTTTTAATTAAAGATTTCCTCACCCATTATCACGCCTATGGACAAGAAAATTACCAATTAATGCCCCCTCTCAGAATTCATTATAAAGACTATACTTCTTGGCAAGAAAGTCAATTAGAAACCTCGAAACTTCAAGGTCAACGGGATTACTGGTTAGCTAAATTAACTCCTGTCCCTGTGCGTCTTAACTTACCTGTTGATTATCCGCGCCCACCTGTTAAAAGTTTTCAAGGAAATACAATTACATGGCAACCTGAACCCGAATTGATCAATACTTTTGAGAAGTTAATTAAAGCACAAGAAGCCAGTTTATTTATGGGTTTAGTTAGTTTGGTTAAGAGTTTTCTATTCCGTTATACTGAGCAAAATGAAATTACAATAGGCTCTGCTATCGCCGGCAGAAATCATCCTGATTTAGAAGATCAAATCGGATTTTATGTTAACACTCTAGTCCTGCGGGATCAGATAGCAGATCACGACAGTTTTACGGATGTCCTTAGCAAAGTAAAAACAACCACTTTAGAGGCTTATGATAATCAAGACTATCCCTTTGATCAGATCGTATCTGATTTGAATTTACAACGAGATCCTAGCCGGAATGCTCTCTTTGATGTTGCAATTGTCCTGCAAAATAATCAAAATGTAGATCTCGCCTTGAACGGAATTACAGTTAACTCCATTGACCCAAAAATGATTACCGCTAAATTTGATTTAGAATTTATCTTTGTTGAGGAAGAAGAACTTTATCTCAAGCTAATCTACAACACAGATATATTTATCCATGAGCGAATTTTATTGATCATAGATTTGTTAAAAAATTGGCTAGAGCAAGTTTTAAAATTTGCCCATGAACCTTTGATAAACTTATCCTTAGCTTCCTCAGAAAATCTGATTCAAGAGGAGCAGGATCTGTTCGCAGAAGACTTTAATTTTTAGTCAACAGCAATTATACGAGCCGGAGATTTTAATGAAGACAAAACTACCGATTCTTGGCATTTTAGGGGGTATGGGACCAGTGGTTACCGCCGAATTTCTTAAGTCGATTTATGAATATAACCCTTTTATTGATAAGGAACAAGAAGCCCCTAATGTCATCGTTTTTTCTCTTCCCTCTGCACCTGATCGCACAGGTTCTATTGATAGTGGAAAAGAAAGAGAATTTATTGATTTTATCCAAGTCAATTTGGAACATCTCAATAAACTGGCTGATTGCATAGTCATTGGCTGTTGTACGGCTCATTATGCTCTACCTCAGATTCCCGAAAATCTGACGGATAAACTTATTTCCTTAATTAAAATAGCGGATCAAGAACTCCAAGAATATAATGAACCTACCCTTTTACTTGCTAGTACAGGGACTTACCAGAAAAAATTATTTCATGAAGGCTGCACCACCGCAGATCTGATTATTTCTCTCTCAGAAAGTGATCAAAAGTTGATTCATGAAATGATCTATAAAGTGCTAAAAAGAGGACACGATCCGTTAAGTATTCTTAGGGATATAGAAGCATTATTAGAGAAATATAACACTCGCTCCTATATTTCTGGGTGTACCGAATTTCATCTCTTAACAAAATCTCTCAAACTCAAAGGAATTGACTCCATTAAAGCGATCGATCCTTTAAGTACCATCGCTCAAAACTTTTCTCAGTTAATCATCAAACAAGCTCAGGTAGATCTAGTGACCGACTGCCATCAACCTTCAAACCCAAAAAGCCCTTGACCATCGCACCCCTAGGAGGTACAATTCAAACTTGAATTGGCCACTTCTGACTTTTAACTTGCGCGTAGCGATATACTGATTCATAGGGTTGTCGAGATTGGTTCTATTTTTGATCAAGAGGTGTAAAAAAAGTGTCTAAGCATTCAATCAGTTTTGGAGGACAATTGGAAGATAATTGGCGGACTCTGTCAGAAGTCTTAGAAAGTGCCACTCAACATAATAATCATGGAATTACTTATATTAAAAATGACGCAACTGAATATTTTCAGAGTTATCAAGACTTATATCAAGATGCTCTGGTTATTTTAAATGGACTGGAACAAAAAGGAATAAAATTAGGGCATAAAGTCATTCTACAAATTGCCAAAAATCAAGACTTTATTCCCGCACTCTGGGCTTGTTTTTTAGGGGGAATTATTCCAGTTCCTTTGACCGTTGCTCCTAGCTATGATCTGGAAAATTCTGCCGTCAAAAAACTAGAGAATGTTTGGAAAATTTTAGACAATCCTTTGATATTATCCGACAGTGAACTAATTACTGAAATAGAAAAATTAGGAACCTACTCTCATCTAGAAGGGTGGCAAGTTATCTCGGTTAATGAACTCAGAAAAGCCCCCTCTAAAGTCCATCAATTACCGATTATTGATCCACAAGATACGGCCTTATTACTTTTTACTTCGGGTAGTACGGGTATGCCCAAGGGAGTAATATTAACTCATCATAATATTCTGTCCATGACTGCTGGTACAGTGGCAATGAACCACTTTACCCAACAAGAAGTTACCCTTAATTGGATGCCCTTAGATCATGTAGGAGCTATCGTATTTTTAGGAATTATGGCGGTAGATTTGGCTTGTCATCAAATTCATGTTCCGATGGAATTAGTCCTACGCCAACCTCTCCAATGGTTAGACCTCATTCAAAAGCATCAAGTAAGCATTTCTTGGTCCCCTAACTTTGCATTTTCCTTAATTAATCAACAGGCCGAAGAACTTAAGCACGCCTCTTATAACCTCTCCTCAATGAAATTTTTAGTGAATGCTGGCGAGCAAGTTTCAGTAAAAACGATTCGCCTATTCTTAGAAATTCTTGAAAAACATCAACTACGGGAGAGAGCGATTAAACCAGCTTTTGGCATGACTGAATCCTGTTCTGGGATTACTTGGTCAGCCGGTTTAAGTAAAAATGAACTCACCGAAGAAAATAGTTTTGTCTCTCTAGGAAAGCCGATTCCTGGAGCAACTATCCGGATAGTCGATCAGGAAAATAATCCTTTACCTGAAAGAGAAATTGGAAAGCTTCAAATTCAAGGTAATTCTGTTACTAAAGGATATTACAATAATACTGAACTCAACCTGGAAGTTTTTCAAGAAGGGTGGTTTACTACGGGAGATTTGGGGTATTTATTTAATGGGGAACTCTTTATTACTGGGCGAGAAAAACAAGAAATTATAATTAATGGTGTTAATTACTTTGCCCATGAACTTGAAACAACAATCGAAGAATTAGAAGGGGTTAAAGTATCTTATACAGCCGCCTTTGCTGTCTTTGATCAAAGTCGAGAAACTGATTTATTAATTATTACTTTTAGCCCAGAATCTGATCAATTTGAACACTGGATAAAAGTTGTTAGAAAAATTCGCAGTCATTTGACCCAAAAATTCGGGATTGCTCCAGCTTATGTCATTCCCTTAGAAAGGAATTTAGTTCCTAAAACCTCTATTGGCAAGGTTCAAAAATCTAAATTAAAAAAGGATTTTGAACAGGGATTATTTACCAGCCTTATCCAAGAAATAGATCAATATTTAGCAAAAGAGCGCCAGAAAAATCAAACCTTACCTCAATCAGAAAATGAACGTCAAATAGCAGCAGTTTGGAGTGAAGTTTTACAGTTAACCTCAGTTGGTTTGGAGGATAACTTCTTTGAACTAGGGGGACATTCTATACACTTAATCCGAGTTCAAAATGAACTTGAAAAACTTTTTAACCGTCAGCTATCCCTTGCTGAAATGTTTAAAAATCCTACCGTTGCCACCCTAGCCCGTTTCTTAAGCGAAGAATCAAATACCACTCAAGTTATAGCACAAAAAAGCCGTCAACGTGCCGAAAATCGGACCCGTCGCCATAATGAAACCCATGACATTGCAATTATTGGTATGGCGGGGCAATTCCCAGGGGCTAAAAATTTAACAACCTTCTGGGAAAATTTAAAAAATGGAATCGAAACTATCTCTTTCTTTTCGGAAGAAGAATTACGAGAGTCGGGAGTGTCTCCGGAACTCTTTAATCAGCCTAATTATGTTAGAGCTAGACCAATTCTCGATCAAGTTGAATACTTTGACAGCGAATTTTTTGGCTATACAGATAGAGAGGCAGAATTACTAGACCCTCAGCAACGTTTACTTCTTGAATGTAGTTGGGAATGTTTAGAAAACGCTGGTTATAATCCTAGTACTTATCAAGGATCAATTGGTATATTTGCTGGCGCAAGTATGAACACCTATTTGATAAATAATTGTTATCCTAATCGGGGTCAATTAGATAGTAATGACGAGTTACAACCCTTCACACTAGATTCAACGGGAGGGTTTCAAACAATGGTAGCTAATGACAAAGACTATTTAACAACGCGAATTTCTTATAAACTAAACTTACAGGGCCCAAGCGTTAATGTTCAAACTGCTTGCTCTACTGGATTAGTTGTAGTTCATCTCGCTTGTCAGAGTCTAATTAGTGGAGAAAGTGACATGGCTCTAGCTGGAGCTGCTTCAATTAATTCTCCTCAAAAAATTGGTTACTTATATCAAGAAGGACTGATCATGTCTCCTGATGGTCATTGTCGCGCCTTTGATGCTGAAGCAAAAGGGACTATTTTTGGCAGTGGAGTAGGAGTAATTCTGCTCAAAAGATTGTCAGATGCTTTAGCCGATCATGACCATATTTATGCAGTTATTAAAGGCTCTGCTATTAATAATGATGGTGGCCAAAAATTAGGATTTACTGCGCCTGGTGGAGAGGGTCAAATTGCTGCCGCTACGGAAGCCCTAGCCTTTGCCGGTGTTGATGCTAATACAATTAGTTTTGTAGAAGCTCATGGCACAGGAACCCCCCTTGGAGATCCCATTGAAGTTGATGCTTTAGCTAAAGTTTATCAGGGTGCAAATGAGGGAGAATGTGCTTTAGGTTCAGTAAAAACTAATATCGGACATATGCAGATTGCTTCCGGTATTGCCGGTTTAATTAAAGCGACTTTAGCCCTCAAATATAGAGTTATTCCACCTACATTACATTTCCAAAATCCTAACCCTCAAATTAATTTTTCTCAGACTCCTTTTTATATTAATAATGAAGCTATTTCTTGGACTACTAAGCAAGACAAGGACGAAAAATTACCCCGACGGGCAGGGGTAAACTCTTTAGGTATTGGCGGGGTTAATGCTCATGTTATTCTAGAAGAAGCTCCTCCCATTATTCCTCAAGACAATCAGAGCAAACGTCCCTATCATTTGCTCACCCTTTCCGCTCGAACCGAACCGGCTTTAACAGATTTAGTAAGTCGCTACATAGACTTTTTAGAAAGTCAACCTGAAAAGGATATGTCTGATGTAGTATTTACGGCCAATACAGGCCGAGTTCATTTCTCGAATCGTTTAGCCTTAACTGGCTATAAAAACAGTGATTTTATTGAACAATTACGTCAGTTCAAGCAACTAGATTATCAGTCAACTATTCATGGTATAGTTGATGAAAAAAGACCGCCTAAAATTGCCTTTTTATTTACAGGACAAGGTTCTCAATATGCAGGGATGGCTCATCAACTCTATCAGACTCAACCCACCTTTAGAAAAACTTTAGACGCAGGGGAAAACTACTATCAAAAACTAACGGGTAAATCCCTGCTAAACGTCGTATTTGCTGATACAGATGACCCCTTAAACCAAACCGCTTATACCCAACCGGCACTATTTCTGATTGAAGTTGCTCTCGCTCAATTATGGCATTCTTGGGGAATTCAACCGGCCGCCATTTTAGGGCATAGTTTAGGAGAATATTCTGCTGCTTGTTTTGCTGGCGTTTTTGATCTTGAAAGTGGCTTAAAGCTGGTCACCCATCGAGGCAATTTGATGGGGCAGTTACCCCAAAATCAAGGGGAAATGGCCGCTATTTTTCTCGATAAGAACTCAGTTATTGAGCAGTGCCAAAGCCAAGGCATAAAAATCGCTATTGCTGCCATTAATGCGGAACAACATACCGTTATTTCTGGAGAAAAAAGCGTAATTCAAGAACTCTGTAACCATTTCAATAATGCCGGGGTGAAAGTTCGTCAACTCAAAGTTTCCCATGCTTTTCACTCCCCTTTAGTAGAGCCAATGGTTGCAGAATTTAAAACGATTCTTCAAGAGACTTCTTTCAGTCAACCTCAAATTTCTCTGGTCTCTAACCTAACAGGAGAAATTGCTGATGACAGCATTATGACTCCTGAGTATTGGCTTCAACATTTACTAAATACGGTACAATTTCATCAAGGGGCTTTATTCCTACAATCTCTCGGATGTGATACCTTTATTGAAATTGGACCTCAACCTATTCTCTCAGGAATTGTTCAATCATCCCTATCTTCATCTGAACCTCTAACTCTACCCAGTTTACGCTCAGGATTTTCTGATTGGCAAGTTTTATTAGAAAGTCTGGGCAAACTTTATGTTCGCGGTGCAAAGATAGACTGGTTTAGTTTTGATCAAGACTATCATCCTAGACGATGTGCTTTACCTACTTATCCCTTTCAAAAACGTCAACACTGGATTTCTTTAAAAACCCCATCTGCAACTGTTCCACGGGAATCTAATCTGGTCAAAATGTTATCTGAAAAGGACAAAACTACTTTAATGCAAACCCTCTTAGAAACAGGTCATTATTCTGAAGATGAAAAACCAACAATATCCGCCATTGTTCAACAGTTGATTAAACTGTATTATCAAGAAAAAGAGGACTTTAATTTTGCCAAATTACTTTATCAAGTAGCTTGGCTTCCCTGGGATTTAGCCAACGGTAAGCTAGAAAATCTGACCACCCTTAAAACGGATTTAGAGGTTTACTTAGAACCCCAATTACACTCCTCAGAATTGATGGGAGTTTCTCTCGCTTTTTCCGAAATGGAAAAACTGGCAGCTGACTTTGTAGTTAAAGCTCTGAAAGATTTAGAACTCTTTCAAATGAATACCTTTCTTGATCCCGATCAAAGTTTTATTCAAGCTGAACTCAAACAAGAATATAAATCTTTCTGGAATCATGTTCTAGAAATATTAGCGAAAGTCGGCATTTTAGAAAAGCAAAATACCCTATGGAAAATTATTAAAGAACCCGAACACTCTAATCCTGATTTAGCGGTAGAGGATTTAATCAATCATTATCCTAATGCTCAAATAGAACTCAATCTATTTCGACAAGTTGCCACAAATTTAGCAGCCATTATTACGGGAAAAATATCTCCTTTATCTATCCTATTTTCTCAAGATGGACAAGGAGGAGCCAGCGAGTTTTATAAAAATACATCTTCGGCAAAAATTCTCAATCTGGGTATCTCTAAAACCGTTGAACTTCTACTCTCAAGTTATGCTCCCTCAGCTTCCCTCCGCATTCTCGAAATTGGCGCGGGAACTGGAGCTACAACCCAACAGGTTCTTAAAGCTTGTAAGTCTCGTCAAATTACCTACACATTCACTGATGTTTCCCCCTTCTTTCTAGAGAAAGCTAGAGATAATTTGGCTGAATTTTCTGGACTAGAATACAAAGTACTCGATATTGAAAAAAGTCCGAAATCCCAAGGGTTTTGCTGTCATTCTTATGACTTGATTATCGCAGCTAATGTCTTACACTCTACCGCCAATTTACAAGAGGAAACCTTGCCTCATATTCAAAGTTTACTACGTCCAGGCGGTCATTTATTACTGTTAGAATTAACTCAGCAATCTTCCTGGATTGATTTAATCTTTGGTCTGACCCAAGGTTGGTGGCGTTTTAGCGATTATCATTTGCGCCCAAATCATCCTATAATTACAGCATCGACTTGGGAATCTATTCTGCTTAAATCGGGGTTTTCTCAGGTAGAATTTGTTTCTCCTGATCAAAAAATAGGTAGTGTTTTATTTCAGCAAAGTATTATTCTGGCTCAAAGTTCCGAAATCTCCCCTAACCTCGCTAAAAACTGGCTAATTTTTACTGATGTTGACCCCCAACAAAATACTTTTCCCTTAGCGATTCAAGAGCAACTACTCAAAAAGTGTGATTCCTGTCGGATAATTTATCAAGGGGATAAAAATACACAAATATCATCTTCTGAGTCTTGTTTGAATGCTAATCAACTACAACAATTAGAGGAATGGTTTGCGTCAAATCCATCTCCAGATCGAATTATTTATCTTTTGAATAGTGATGCCAAAGATCAACCAGAATCCATTTTATTAAATCGCTGTAACTATCTTTTAAATCTTCTCAAAGCTATTCAAACAATCCCTAATCCCCCTCAATTATTCCTTGTCACTCAGGGGGCCCAACCCTTTGAATTAGAACAGCCTTCTTTAGGGTTTCAGTCTCCTCTTTGGGCAATGGGGCGTGTTATTGCCCTAGAAAATCCGCAATTATGGGGAGGTATGCTGGATCTTGATCCCGACCTTGATATTAATCAAAATATTACCGCATTACTATTAGGATTAACTCATGCTCACGATGAGGATCATTTGGTCTTCCGCAAAGGTCAAGGCTATGTTGCTCGTCTGCTTCCTCTGAAGTCTCTAGAGACAAAAACCGTTAAGATTCAACCTGAGGCTACCTACCTAATTACGGGAGGAATAGGACATCTAGGCTTAGAATTGGCGGAACATTTAGTCAATTTAGGAGCAAAACATCTCATTTTAACGACACGCCGCTCATTACCAGCCCGCTTCCTGTGGGATTCAGCAGCCGAATTAGCTCAAATATCAGAAAAAATCAGAAAATTAGAGGAAAAAGGAGCATCAATCGAAGTGATTTCGGCAGACGTTGGCAATTTTGAGGCCATGCAGTCCATATTTACCCAGATTGAAAAAACCGCTTATCCCTTGCGTGGCATTTTCCATCTTGCCGGAATCTCAGGCCGACAAGCTCAATTAAAAGACTGTACTTTGCAGGATATCGAAGCAGTTTTTCAGGCAAAAGTTAAGGGTTCTTGGAATTTACATCAACTATCTTTGGGTACTCAATTAGACTATTTTGTGCTGTTTTCTTCGGCGGGTGCTATTTGGGGGGCAAAGGAACAAGGGTTATATGATACTGTTAGTCATTGGCTGGATGCTTTGGCTCATTTCCGTCATCTTCAAGGGCTTCCCGCAACGGCTTTAAATTGGGCATTATTGGCGGGTAATGGTATAGTTTCTCAAGACTATGAGGACTGGCTCAAACAGATTGGTATCAGGGAAATTGCTCCAGATATGGCCTTGAGGGTGATGGATGCTATTATGGCTTCTAATCAAACACAAGTTTTAATCGCTGATGTGGATTGGGTTCGTTTCAAAAATATCTATCAATTTAAAGGCGAGAAACCACTCCTAAAAAATTTAGGACTCTCAGAAATTCCCATTAAGTCTGTTCAAGAATCAGACTCTGTACTGGATCTTTTAGAGGATATTCCTTTAGGAGAACGTCGGGAATATTTGTTAGAATATGTTAGCAAACAAGTCAGAATTATTTTAGGGATTAAATCTATGCCAGATTCAGAACAAGGATTGATAGAAATGGGGATTGATTCCTTATCCTCTATTGAATTGAAAAATCGTTTAGAGAAAGGATTAGAAGTTCTCTTACCCACTTCTTTAGTCTTTGACTTTCCTAATATTAGACGCTTAGTTGATTATCTGTTTGACCGTATTTTCGGTGAAAAAGTTCAAAAAACAGCCCAGAAGATGATTAACTTCACTGAAGTTCAGCAGGAGATTAGTGAGGATTTAATCTTACAAGAACTTACTGATTTGGAGGCTTTTTTAGGAGATTAAATAATCCTAAGCCTTGAAGTTAGAAAGCTTGAAGTTAAAAAAAATTCAAGGCATTTCCTAAAAGTTACCCTATATTAAAACTATGCAAACTCCATTTTTTCAACAAGAAACCGCCAAAAGTTCTCATCAATTTTTTGATAATTTGAAATTGATTGCCGCTCCTTACTGGTATCCAACCGATCCTAAAGGAAGGACATTTTCAGAGGTAATAAGTTCATGGGGAATGCTGTTTCTCCTTGTTTTAGTAATTGTTGGACTGGTGGCCTCTAATGCAGTTAATAGCTTCGTTAATCGCTATTTGGTTGATGTCATTATTCAAGATAAAAATGCCTCTAAGTTTATGACAAGTTTATTACTTTATGGCTTAGGATTACTTTTAATTACCCTGTTTACTGCATTTTCTAAATTTGTTAAAAAAAGAATTATTCTGGATTGGTATGAATGGCTAAATCAGCAGGTTGTTACCCAATATTTGAGCCATCGCGCTTATTATAAAATTAATTTTAGATCCGATGTGGATAATCCAGATCAAAGGATCTCTCAAGAAATAGAACCCATTGCTAGAAATGCTGTTAATTTTGGGGCTATTTTATTAGAAAAAGTCTTAGAAATGACGACTTTTTTAGTAATTCTTTTCTCAATTTCCCGACTAGCCGCCGTGATTCTAGTGGCTTATACAATTATCGGCAACCTAATTGCTGTTTCTTTAAGTCGAGAATTAGATAAGATTAGTCAAGAAGAACTGGAATCCAAAGCTAATTACACCTACACTTTAACTCATGTTCGGAATCATGCTGAATCCATTGCCTTTTTTCAAGGCGAAAATCAAGAGTTTAAAATAATTCAACGTCGATTTAATAATCTCGTCAGAAATTCTCTCAGTAAGATTGATTGGGAGAAAAATCAAGACATTTTTAGTCGAAGTTATCGCTCAGTTATTCAAATATTCCCCTTTGTCGTCTTCGCTCCAGCCTATATTCGCGGGGAAATTGATTTCGGACAAGTTAATCAGGCTATCATTGCTTGCAGTATGTTTGCTAATGGTTTTTCTGAGTTAATCCTTGAATTTGGTTCTTTGGGCAGATTTTCCAGTTATGTTGAGCGTCTATCTGAATTTTCTTCGGTCTTAGAAGAAATGGGACAACAACCCAAGGATGCTAGTACCATTAAAACCCTTGAAAAAAATCAGATCGAGTTTGAGGATGTTACTTTACAAACACCAGATTATGAAAAGGTAATTG
The DNA here is from genome assembly GCF_020246945.1 of Microcystis sp. M113S1. Classification (NCBI taxonomy): domain Bacteria; kingdom Bacillati; phylum Cyanobacteriota; class Cyanophyceae; order Chroococcales; family Microcystaceae; genus Microcystis; species Microcystis sp. M113S1. The sequence continues at coordinate 61,563 of NZ_JADBSA010000031.1, forward strand.
TTCAACATTTATCCCTATCTATCGAACCAGGCGAAGGTTTATTAATTGTCGGACCGAGTGGACGAGGTAAAAGTTCTCTATTAAGAGCTATTGCTGGCTTATGGAATGCAGGAACTGGTTGTTTAAAACGACCTCCCTTAGAACAATTTCTCTTTTTACCTCAACGTCCTTATATTATTTTAGGGACTCTCAGAGAACAGTTGCTTTATCCTAAAACAACCCGTGAAATGACCGATGGAGAACTTGAATCCGTTTTACAACAAGTTAATCTTCAAAATATAGCCACAAAAGTTCATGGCTTTGATGCGGAAGTCCCTTGGGAAAATATATTATCTTTAGGAGAACAACAACGCCTTGCTTTTGCCCGATTGTTAGTAACCCATCCCCGCTATGTAATCTTAGATGAAGCCACAAGTGCTTTAGATTTGAACAACGAACAAACCTTATATCAGCAGTTACAAAAAGCACAGACAACTTTTATTAGCGTAGGACATAGAGAAAGTTTATTTAAGTATCATCAATGGGTGTTAGAACTTTTAGAGGATTCTAGTTGGCGACTTGTTTCCATAGATGATTATCGATCCTCAAAATCTCTGTAACTGTTTCATTGCTAAAACTCAATTTAGGAAAAATTACGATGACTACTACTTCACCAAAAACTCTGACTATGGATATTCAAAAACCCAGGGTTCTTTTAATCGGAAAAATGTATGATGAAGCGGGGGAAAAACTTCTTGAAGAATCTACTAATATAGAGATTTTGTCCAACCCTACACCGGATAAAATTAATGAGGCCATTCAAGAAGTATCTGGCGTATTTGTGCGTTATCCTAATAAGTTAGAGGCTTCATCAATCCGATTAGCAAAACACTTAAAAGTAATTAGTACCTCTGGATTTGGCACAGATTCTATTGATATTATGGCAGCAACAGAACAGGGTGTTATCGTTGTTAATAATCCCGGAATGTCAACTACAGCTGTAGCAGAACACACCTTATCTATGATTTTAGCCCTTGCCAAAAAGCTCCCTTTTTTAGATCATTGTGTGAAAAAGGGTAACTATTTAATTCGCAATCAGATCCAACCGATTCAACTCGAAAACAAGATCCTTGGTATTGTGGGTTTAGGAAGAATTGGTACTCTGGTGGCTCACAAATGTAACCTAGCACTGGGGATGAGAGTATTAGCTTATGATCCCTATGTTCCAGCCAGCAAAGCGGAGACAGTAGGAGCAACTTGGGTCAAAGATTTAGATGTTCTTCTGGCTGAATCGGACTTTGTTTCTTTGCATCCTGAACTAACAAGTGAAACACGGGAAATGTTTAATATCTCAGTTTTTAAAAAGATGAAACCAACAGCTTTTTTAATTAATACCTCCCGGGGAAAAGTCGTTTGTGAAAAGGATTTAGGGATCGCCCTTAATCAAAAATTGATAGCTGGATGCGCCCTAGATGTCTTTGAACCAGAACCGCCGGCTTTAGATAATCCTTTATATAATTTTGAGAATGTCATTCTCTCACCTCATTTAGCCGGAGTAACCCCTGAAGCGAGTCTAGCGGCTGCTGTTTCGGCGGCGAATCAAATATTACAAGTGCTTCAGGGAGAGAAGCCCCCTTATATGATTAATCCAGAGGTGTGGAATCTTTCTTAAAGCATCTAGAGAATCTCAGGGATTCGGTTAATTAAAAATGGCAATATTTCTGAAAAATCCTTAGGAGGATAATAATTTGGAAAACATCGGCAAAATTCCCCTCAAAGATGAATGGCGTAATCGCTGGGCAATCATCAAACAAATTGTCCTTAATCCAGCTCGAGAAATGGCGTTTTTGCAAGATCAGTTTCAAGTTTCTGAACTTTATACTAATATAGCGAAACGCGATCCTCATCTTCAGGATCCTAATTTTCCCCAATGGCTTAATTTTGGTTATTGGAAAGAAGAAACAACTTATAACGGAGCTTGTGCCGCTTTAGCGCGTAAATTAGCCGAAGTGGCCGAACTTAAAGCCGGAGATCACCTTTTGGATGTGGGTTTCGGTTTTGCTGAACAGGATTTACTCTGGGTAAGAGAAAACAATGTTGGCTCAATTATCGGTCTAAATACAACCGAGTTACAAGTAGAAATTGCTCAAGAAAGAGTAGCTAAAGCAGGGTTATCGGACAGGATAAAACTTCAAGTCGGCTCGGCTACTCAAATACCCTTTCCTGAGAATTCTTTTGATAAGTTGACCGCTTTAGAATGTGCTTTTCATTTTGACACTCGTGAGGATTTTTTTGCGGAAGCTTTTCGAGTTTTGCAGCCCGGTGGAAGGTTGGCTATAGCGGATTGTTTGCCTAGAGTGGGTCGAGAAATTAACTTCTGGCTGCGGGTTAATAGTAAGAAAATGTGTATTCCCTTTGCTAATCAATACGACCGACATACTTATGTAGAAAAACTCAAAAAGCATGGATTTGTTAATATCCAAGCTTTATCTATTAGTGAATATGTTTGGCCGGCAATGGTTCATTATTTTGCCCAGATTAGCCAAGGGATTAGTAAGCATGATTTAGTTATCGATCTCCAGAAAGATAACCCGGGACTTGAAGCTTGGTCAAGAAATCGGGGTTGGTTTATGGCGTTTGATGATTATCTTTTGTTTTCGGCAGAAAAGCCTAAATTAAACTGAGTTCGGGTTAAGCAGATTGATGTAAAACCCAGTCCATCGGTAGGGAGGACTTATTATTAGCGATCGCCTATTAACCAAGGAGTTGAGAATCTAGAATTGGCCAAGGTTTTCTAACACTCCCTTCTATAGCGTTATCCCGAACGCCGGTTAAGCTAGAAATCGCTAGTCACCCCCCCAGATGGACGGCACAAACTAGATAGGGTTTGCTGAATAAGTCCCCAGAGGGAATCTATAAAAGTACAAGGGTTTTGAGTCCCTATTTCGATTTCTCAATTTTAGTTGTCCTTGCCAAAGAATATTCTGAATTGTTTCAGGAGTAGATAATAACATATCAATTCAATCCGTGAAGTTGTTCAATTATCAACAGTATATCGCCAAAATAGAGAAAATAAACCCAATCCTTTGGCGAAAAAATAGGATTGAGTTAACAGGATCAAAAATGGGATAGGTTAAAAACACATCCCACGGTTCCGATTAAGTCAGAACTACTGACGAATTTGTACCGGCATCACCAAATAGGTCATCTTTAAACCTCCCAAGGGGGTAAAAATAACCGGTTGGGTACTAGCATTTAACTGCATTTGGATATCATTATTGGGTAAAGCCTTCAAACCGTCCATCAAATATTTAACATTAAAGGCAATATCGCCACTTTCTCCCTGAATTGTCGCCGCCATGGACTCTTTGGCACTACCTAAATCGGGAGATTCCACCGCTAGGGATAAACGGTCATTTTCGCTATCGAGGCTAAACTTGACTAAGTTATTCTTTTGGTCCGATAAAACCGCCACTAATTCCAAACAACGGATTAATTGTTTGCGGTCTAAAACCAAAGAGCGCTCGAAGGATTTAGGAATTAACTGATTATAAGTGGGATAGGCCCCTTCTAACTTACGACTGGTTAACCTCTGTTCCCCCATTTCAAAGATGACTTGAGAATCATCCACATGCAGAGTAATAGTCTCGATATTTTGTTGTGTTGACATCATTCTTTCCAATTCTCGCAGGGCCCGGGCCGGAATGGTGACATTAAAGCCACCAGAGGCACTTTCCACCTCCTCTAGGGGAGTTTGTACCACCGCTAAACGATGACCGTCTGTAGCGGCAAATTCTAGACAATCGACGGTTTTAGTTAAATGCACCCCCGTCAACACCTGTTTAGTTTCATCGCCACTAGCGGCAAACAATGCACCTTTTAGTCCCTCTGTCAAGGCAACTACAGGTAAATTAACAATTTCCCCATCGGCCACCGTGGGCAATTCTGGGAACTCATCGGCTTTCATGCCGCGAATTTGGAACTGTGCCGAGGCAGTTTTTAGGAAAGCGAGACTATGCTCCTCATCATTCTTGTTTTCTTCCACAGAGATAGTGATTTCCCCCTCTCCCAAACGAGAGACAATATCGTTAAGCAATTTTGCCGGCAGGGTAATTTTGCCCCCTTCCACCACCTCGGCCCGAAAACTGGTGCGAATCCCTAAACTCAAATCAAAAGCAGTCAGGCTAATTTCGCCCTTTTCTTCATCGGCACAAAAGAGAACATTTCCCAACACCGGATGGGTAGGACGACTGGCAACGGCCCGACTAACTAGGGATAAATTGCTGTTGAGTTCGCTTTGACTACTGGTAAATTTCATAGCAGGAATAGTTTTTTTGTACGCTAAAAAATAATAGCAAGAATTCCCCTGTGGAAAATCTGTGGAAAACCAGAGCTTTTTTCGATCGCTCTTTCCGGGCTAAAATCTATCAATAGCAATAACTTCGGCCATTGCTAGGTTTTTACTGCAATTCTGAAAAGATTGTGGAAAAATTGTCAACAGTGAAATTTTTGCCCTTTCTCAGCCAATTACATCAGCTGTTAACCATCAAGCTACAAGTCAAGAATAGCGAGACTTTAGCCGACCAGCGCCTTTCTTAGCGAAAAAATTGCGTCAAATGTAGGCCGGTGATCTTTAAAATGGAACAAGCAGCAGGAAGTTAACAAAACAAAGCTCTGGGCCTCCCCCAGAACCAATAGACTCAAATAGACAAGGAGACAGGATTGGTTAGCACATCTTCGTATCAAACAACAAAATCGAAAGAAATCTTTACAGCCGCTCAAAAATTAATGCCGGGGGGTGTAAGTTCCCCCGTGCGGGCCTTTAAATCCGTCGGTGGTCAACCCATCGTTTTTGAAAGCGTCAAAGGGGCTTATATTCGCGACGTGGACGGTAACGAATATATCGACTATGTGGGAACTTGGGGGCCGGCTATCTGTGGTCATGCCCATCCCGAAGTGATTGCCGCCCTCCACCAGGCCCTAGACAAAGGAACCAGTTTCGGCGCTCCCTGTGTCGAGGAAAATATTCTTGCTGAAATGGTGATTGATGCCGTTCCCAGCATCGAAATGGTGCGTTTTGTCAATTCCGGCACCGAAGCCTGTATGTCCGTCCTGCGCTTAATGCGGGCTTTTACCGGCCGGGATAAAATCATCAAATTCGAGGGCTGTTACCACGGTCACGCCGATATGTTCCTCGTGAAAGCCGGCTCTGGTGTAGCGACCCTAGGCCTACCCGACTCGCCGGGGGTTCCCAAAACCACCACTAACAACACTTTAACCGCCCCCTACAATGACCTGGAAGCGGTAAAAGCCCTCTTTGTCGAGAATCCCGACTCGATTGCCGGGGTGATTTTAGAGCCAGTAGTGGGTAATGCCGGCTTTATCGTGCCGGATGCTGGCTTTTTAGAAGGATTGCGGGAATTAACCAAGGAATACGGGGCCTTATTAATGTTTGATGAGGTAATGACCGGATTCCGCATCGCCTACGGTGGCGCTCAGGAAAAATTCGGCATCACCCCCGATTTAACCACCCTCGGCAAAGTTATCGGCGGTGGGCTGCCGGTGGGGGCCTACGGCGGTCGCGCCGATATTATGGCTATGGTCGCTCCGGCCGGCCCGATGTACCAAGCGGGAACCTTATCCGGCAACCCCTTGGCTATGACGGCGGGAATTAAAACCCTAGAGTTACTTCAGCGCCCCGGCACCTACGAATATCTCGATAAAGTGACCAAATCCTTAACTGAAGGGCTACTGAAAGTGGCCAGAGATGCTGGTCATAGCGTTTCTGGAGGTCATATCAGTGCCATGTTCGGGATGTTTTTCACTGGCAACCCCGTGCATAACTATGAAGGGGCCAAAAAGGCTGATGTGGCTAAATTCGGTCGTTTTCATCGGGGAATGTTGGAAAGAGGCGTTTATCTAGCTCCTTCCCAGTTTGAAGCTGGTTTTACTTCCTTAGCTCACACAGAGGCCGATATCGAACGGACTTTGGCCGCCGCTAAAGAGGTTTTAGCAAGTTTATAGTTAATGCTGCTTCGGCCGGGAAAATTGATTGATAGAGTCCCAATTATTGATGAGTTGACATCTCCCCGCTTGCAAAAGACGGGGATTCTCAGGGGAAATTTGCCTAGAAACCCCGAACAATCGAGGGATTATTATCCCCAGCACTGTAAAACTTATCAGTCCCAGCACAGGCCGCCCCTTTTTAGTCAACCAGATCGAGGATATCAAGAGCAAGAGGTATCTAACTTGACAAAAATTACCTCGGTTTCTATAATCCTGAAACCGTCAACAAAATTGAGCGATAAATAGCTGGGCAAAAAATCAAGAAAAACAGCAAAAAAACGTAGTTCCCCCCTTGACAAATAGCCAAAACTAGGCATTAGTTAAATTTAATGATTTTTTAATAAAAACCGCCTTCTATCACCAGAAAAAGCGATTGGTAGATTTTTATCAGAGTAATGTAATCATCTTTACAACTATCGGGGATCAAAGGATGTTAGGGTGAAGGAGCGATGAGAAACCCACTTTAAGATCACCCCAATTGCTATGGCACAGATTCTCGATCCCCTCCCCAACGGCAAGAAAAATAGTATTCTTTGTTGCTATGTCAATGCGACCAGTCATATTCAAATTGTTCGCATCACCAATATTGCTAACTGGTATTTTGAAAGGGTGGTTTTTCCCGGGCAGCGTTTAGTATTTGAGACCCTAGCGGATGCTTTCTTAGAGATTCATACGGGGATGATAGCCAGCGCCATCCTTTCCGATAACATCCCCTGTGAACGCCTTTATATCAGCGATGGGGATGAGGATGACTCCGATGGTCAACTAGACAGGGAAATATTCTATCCCCATTCCCTAGAGGAAAGTCAAGGGGCGAAAATTGACAATACCGTACCCTTCGGCTTAACTTTAGCTTCCGCCTAGCTAATAACCTAATCTGATAATTCCCCTCGCACGAGAATCACAGTGCAATTAACTGCACGGGCAATCGTCGAGGGGATATTGCCATTTAAGAACTGATTGAGCAAGCTTTCCCTGGACGCACCCAAAAGCACCAAAGAACAATCCTCCGATTCTACCAGATGAATCACCGCCTCGGCCGGAGAGGCCGAACAAATCGGTAAAGGTACAATCGGCTGTGCGATCGCTTTCTGTAAAGATGCTTGTAAAACGAACATAGTGGACAGATCTGGCAGTAACTCCGTCGGGGAATAGATTTTACATAACCAAAGTTTGGGATGATCCGAAGACTCGGACAAAGACAGCAAACTAGGCAATAATGCTAAAGCGCGTTGGGCATTGGGACCGCCGGCGGTGGGAATCAGCCACATCCTTTCCCGATTAAGATCGTTGGGAAAACAATCCTTTGTCCCCAATTTTACCAAGATGGTTTCACAGGGGGCTTCAGCAATCAAAGTATCGACTAAAAACCCGAAAATCTCCCCAGTGGTCGATTTTTCCCCCGTCCAACCCATAATTAATAAATTGCTGTGTCGTTCGCGAATCGTGGCCAAAATCCCGTCGGCGATATCCTGAGCCACGGAAATTTGTGTATGAACAGATATATTCTGCTGTCGGGCTAATCTTTCGAGACGATGAAGTAATTTGCGTCCTTCCCGCGTATCTACCCTGACTTCCGCCGGAGAACTAAGACGAGGCACAGTAATCACATAGAGACAATCTATTTCATAATTGCGTTCACGGGCGATCGCAGCAGCAATTTTAAACAAAGCGGTAGCGGTGTCGGGATTGGCAATAGGTAACAAAATCCGGCCTATTCCCACGGCCGGGGAACGGGTTTGATAAACCACATAGGAAGGGGTACTGGGTTGGGGCAGTTGACAAACCCCCCCCAATTGATCGGCTTCCACCCGGATAATATCGGTGCGGGTGATGATCCCCACCAGTTTTTGACCATCGGTAACGGGTAAACGGGAAAGCTGATAGCGATTTAAGAGAAATAAAACATCGCTTAACGCTGCCTGGGGGGCCACAGTAATCGGATTGGGAGTCATCATCTCCCGTAGGACCGTTTGACTGTTTTTCGATCGCCATTTATCCAGATCACTTTGGGTAAAAATCCCCAATAGTCGCCCCTGTTCCACCACGGGAAAACCGCGATGATGGGAACGGGACATAATTTTCACCACTTCCCCCAGGGGTAAATCCGCCGGCAGAATTTCCACCTGCGATTGCATCACATCCATAGCCGACAGATGGGCCAGCACATCATTAGAAGGGGTTTCTTCGTTGAGAATAATGCCACTAGCGGAAAGTAAATGCTGATAGAGGGAACCGGGGTGAATGCTTTCGGCAGTGATATAAGAAACGGCACAGGTCAACATCAGGGGCAGCACAACATTAAAATTGCGATGCAGTTCAAAGACAATCACGATCGCCGTTACCGGAACCCTGACTACTCCCGTAAAAAAAGCCCCCATACCCGCTAAAGTATAACTAGCTTCGCTGCCGAAACCGATAATTTTCGTCTCGATTCCCCCCACCAGAAACCCCAAACAGGAGCCCAACACCAAAGCGGGGGCGAGGAGTCCTCCCGGGGCGCCGGAACTGTAGGCAATCATGGTCAGGAAAAAATAGACGACGAAAGCGAGGGCGGTATTCTGCCAACTCAATTCCCCTGCCAGCAAAAATTCCCGTAAACCGGTATTATCTCGAAAAAAGTCGGGTAAAAAAGCCACTACCGTTCCCGATAACCAGCTGACCAGACCGATGCGCCAAGCCAGAGATAACCGCCAACGCCGCTGCATCTGGCTACAAAAAAGGATGCCTTGATTGAATAAAGCCCCCAATAAGCCCGCTAAAACCCCCAAAAGGCAATAAATGGGTATTTCTTGGGCAGAGAAGCTAATATTGGCATATTCAGTGATCATTGAGGGGGTATTCTGCAGCATCATCGAAACCACGGCCCCGGTAAAGGAAGCCACAATCGCCGTTTCTAGGGTCATACTAGAAACATCGCGCATTAATTCCTCGATCACAAAGAGAACGCCAGCGATGGGAGTAGTAAAACCGGCCGCTAACCCCGCAGCTGCCCCGGCTGCGATCATCTGACGACGGTGATCGGGACTGGTGGGCAGCCAGACGCTTAACTGGGCCGCTAGGGCCGCCCCGATGTGTACCGTGGGGGCGCGACGACCAAGGGTTAAACCACCGCCAAGGATCAGGATCGCCCCGATCATTTTTACTAGGGCGACCCGCCAAGACAGGGGCAAAGGATATTTAGCTAAGGCCGCTTTTACTTGGGGAATACCACCCCCGGCGGCCGCCGGGGAGAAGTGTTCGACAATCCAACCGGCACTGTAACCGAGCAGAAAACCGCCGAGGGGCAAAACTAGGAAAGGAGAGGAATTGGCTACTAGATGCACCCGCCAACCACCTAACCAACCGATCCCCAATTTCAGGATAATGGCGGCAAGAGCGGAGAGAATTCCGATTAAACAGGCGACCAGTAAAGCATAACGACTATCGGTTGCGCTACGTCCGAAGTGTTGGGATTTAAACCACTGACGGAGGTTTTGGTGACGGGCAAAAAGTCCCATAATTATCAGGGAGAATCAAGGCAATGGCGGAGCGAGGATTTATTTAGGGTTCTGATTCCTCGTTTCTTTAATCATAGGCCGTTAAGTTCTGTCACCGTTCACCTTGTTGCTACCAGTGGCCCTAATAGTAGTTTTTCTATCGATGGGCTAGGATCAAAGGTTGTCCCTGTCTTTGAGCGGAGGGTATTGTAAAGTTTCAATACAAATATAGTCAGGCATGGTAATATATAGACATGAAACTATCAGACTATGCAAAAAAAACAGGAATAAGTTATCGAACGGCTTGGAGGTGGTGGAAACAAGGGAATTTAACAGGCTATCAATTGCCTTCTGGTACAATTATCATAACGGATGACAACCATTCAAAACCCGACTTGATAGCTTGCATTTATGCAAGGGTTTCCAGCGCCGAAAATAAAGACAATCTAGATAGGGTCTGCTGAATAAATCTAAAAACCTTGTTGGGTAAGACTTTTAGACTTTTTGTCAATCAAAAAGTACCAGACATGGGAGTGATCAGGGGGAAAATTCCGGGACTTTTTCCCTGAAAATTAGGTAGTTGACCACCTGAAAATCGGTAAACCCCATCCCCCAACCCCCAACCCCCAACCCCCAACCCCCAACCCCCACCGAAAAACTTTTTCAGCAAACCCTAGATA